>JBLIRH010000019.1:0-37649 GCA_049472215.1 Thermoplasmatota archaeon
TGGGACCAGACCTAGTTCCTTCAATTTCTCAGGGGTTGGAATACCGAAGATATCCCAACCGCGCAGCGAATAGTATTCCTGTAAGCTCTTCTTGAACTCGTCCTTGGGGATGACGACCCCCTTTGCGGGGCCCTTCGAGAACGAATCCCTGTGCATCCTGACAGGAAGCTTGTCATCTGCAGGGTCCATCCCTTCCCTGAGATTGAACAAACGGACAAGGTTCCATATCCTCTCCCCGGATTTCAGATAGCTCTCAACATCATGGTCGAAACCGGTTGCCAGGTTCAGCATGGAAACGCAGTCCTCCTCGGATATGGGGGCGAAGTCGCATAGGACCAGGGAGAAGAAAACAGCCCTCTCGTCCTGAACGCTCTTGACCATCGCCGCCTTCTTCTCGAAGGAGAACCTCTCGTACTGGGGGTCGTTCAGCTCGGGTTTGACGGTCCAGGCCCTCTGATGGCATCCTCCTCTGTCGGAGGTTGCATATGCGAGTCCCATACCAAAGGTCCCCCTCGGGTCATATCCCGGTATCTCGAGTCCTTTCACATGGACGGCATACCGCTCGGAATCCCTTCCGAGGATCGAAGAGGCTCCTTTCACCCCTTCTGCAAGTGCTTCGGCACCTTTGCCTCTCCTGTGGGCGATATCGTCGATCAAACGTGCAAGCTCCGCAGTCCTGCCCCAGCCGATATCGTTCCCGTTCAGGTCCTCCTTGGTCAAGGCTCCTTCCTCAAGGGCTTCTACAGCGAAACCAAGGACCCCTCCGAGCGAGATCGTATCCATGCCGAGCTCGTTGCATCTTTCGTTCAGATACGCCACATCCTCTATCGAGCCGACCTTGAGGTTCGTACCCATGAGGGCAATGGTCTCGTATTCGGGCCCGACCAGTGAGACCCCTTTGTAGGGCCCTTTCTTAATCGATGACCTGTTCCAGCAGGCGATGACGCAGTTGTAGCAGGCGCCCCCTTTGTCGACGATGTTCTCCTGCATGGAGGCGGCATTGATCTCGTTGCCATCCTCGAAATATCCTTCCCTGTAGTTCTCTGTCGGAATGAAACCCTCGTCGTTTATCGGAGTGACCCAGATCGGAGTTCCGAATTCCCTTCTGACCGGAACGAAATCGTTCTCCTGCACCTTCTTCATCACTTCCATTGCCTTTTCCTGGAAACCTTCCGGGTCGTGCAGAGGTATCTGACCCGTGCCCCTGACGGCGACCGCTTTAAGGTTCTTGGAGCCCATCACCGCACCTGCCCCCCCTCTACCGGCATGCCGGTGCTTGTCCACGGTTATTGCCGAGAACTTCACGAGGTTCTCTCCCGCGGGACCGATGACCGCCGTCTTCACATCGCCCTCGAGCTCCTGGAGGCGGTCATGGACCTTGCCGCACTCCTCCCCCCACAGGCCGGAAGCCTCCTTGAAAACAACCTTCTCATCCTCGATGAGGACGTATACCGGCTCTTCAGAGCGTCCCTTTACAATGATGAGGTCCCATCCTGCCCTTTTCATCTCGACCGCGAAGACTCCCCCGAAATGTGAATCAAGAAAAAGCCCGGTCTGAGGCGATTTGGTAACGACCGTCCCCCTGCCAGATGTCTGGGCCCTGGTTCCGGTCAAGGGTCCTGTCGTGAACATCAGCAGGTTCTCCGGCGAGAAGGGGTCGGTATTCGGGGGCAGTCTATCGAAAAGGATCTTCGCCCCCAATCCTTTGGCCCCGATGAAATTACGAGCCGCTTCCATATCCGTATCATCCACCATCGTGGTCCTGTTCCCGAGGTCGATGGTGAGGACCCTTCCTGTGTATCCTCCGGTCATTGTCGCACCTTCCCTTCATGGATCCGGAGCGGGATCATTTCATCCTGCGGCGGATCTCGATGATGTCAATAAGGAGAGAGTATCCTGTCTCTTTCCTCCCGGCCCCTGCTCCAACGATGGTCACGTCCCCGAGGGCATCCGTGGACATTGTCGCAGCGTTGACGGCCCCCATTACTCCCGCAAGCGGGTGGTTGAGGCTGATCTGTTCGGGAGCCACGGAACCCTTTACCTGATCGCCATCTCTCCATACCTTGCCGATCAGCTTGTATCGTTTACCCTCGCTCTTCGCCCTTGCGATGTCCTCGGAGGTGATCTTGGTGATACCTTCGCATGGGAGATCGAACGGTCTGTTGTTCGCTCCGAATACTACGTTGGAAAGTATCGTCACCTTGGCAAGGGCGTCCCAACCCAGAACATCCGCATCGGGAACCGCCTCGGCATATCCGAGTTCCTGGGCCTTCTTCAGAGCATCCTCGTAGGACAATCCTTCCTCCATTTTGGTGAGGATGTAGTTCGTTGTCCCGTTGAAGATCCCCTTGACCTCGGATATGTGATTTCCGGCCAGGGTATCCCGGATGAGGTTGAGGACGGGCGTACCGCTCATTATGGTTCCCTCGAACAGGAGGAATGCCCCGTTCTTCTCTGCAACGGAGGCCAGCTCTTTGTAGTTCAAGGCAACGGGGCCTTTGTTCGTGGTTGTCACATGCATTCCCTTTTCCAATGCTTTCCTGATATGGGATGTGGCAGGTTCGCCAGTCTTGATATCGGTATAGGTCACCTCTATCAGGACATCGGCATCGGCCTTTTCTATCATCTCAAGTACGTCGAAACCCTTCACAGGAGCATCCAATTCCTCAAGGCCCTTTCCCGAGTCGGCCAGCTTGACAAGCGCTTCCAGGTCAAGTCCTTCGGGGTCCATTACCGAACCTTTCAGCTTATCCGATACGGCCACGACCTCCCATTCGAGGTCGTACGAACTGGCCAGTTCTTCCTTCTTGTCGATAAGAAGATCGGAAAGTCCGCGTCCCACGACTCCAAAACCGGCGAAGGCCAATTTCAATTTCATCTGGATCACTCCTCTCTATGGTGCAGGTTCGGGGCCGCAATGAAGGACAATCCCTTTTCAGTGAGAGCCCATGCGGTGTTGTTTATCGCATTGTGCTTGTCAAGATAGTTCCGATGCATCGCCTCCATGAGGCCGTCTGTAGCCTCGATATCGGTCCTCTTTGCAAAATAATCCAAAATATCCGACGGGTGCTCCCTTGTCATCTCGACATCCGTCTCCCCGCCTTCATGCTTCGCCGCAATGTTCGGAACCTTGTCCGCTATCTCCAGGAGTTCGGCCCTCCGGTCGTAGGGCTGGACCACGATGCTCTTCCAGGTCTCGAGGATATGATGTTCGAAGCGAATGTTCCTCTCGAAGTTCAGGGCCTTACGGATCTCTGACGATGCAAGGATCGTTTCGTTGTTGACCGAATTCGAATAATTGAAGCCGATGAGCGGCGTCGTCCCGTCATCGCGGCTGAATAGCTTGGCGCCCATTATCGTCCAGAAGACCGCATAGGGATTGTCATTCCCCATGAACACGGAGATCTTGAACTCGATATCCACTCCAAGTTTGTAGAGCATGTAAGCCGCAAAGACCGTCCCCGGGTTGATGTTCAGGACCTGTTTCACACCGTAGTTCGTATGATAATACAGGAACTCATCGATCCAATCGATGGCGTGTTCATTGGGTTGACCGACGCCCCCGAAATATCCAGTGATGGTGTCCGGTCCTCCCAGATGAACGTTCGATCCATCCGTACCCTTGGTATCAAGGGTCTCGCACCATGACGCTCCGAGGACGTTCATGGCAGCCGTTATGGCCAGCAGATCGCCGTCCTCTTCCTGCTCCTTCATGGCCCTGACCCGGATGAACCGGCCCGGCATCAGCTCCTTGTTCTCGATCGCCTGCCTGACAGAGGCCATGAAGCAGTTGAAGTACTGACAGGCGCTGATCTCGAGGGTAACCGCATGATCATCCTTGAAATCCATTGTATCGGCCTTATCACCCAGCACTTTTCTCCTGTACTCGGTCTCCGTGATAAAGGCTCCCTCGTCCCTCATCCGTATAAGCCATCTGATATCCTCTGCATATTCGGGTTTCTTCTCTTCCAGCCTTGCCATCAGGTTCTCCAGCTTGCCGTTCTCCCTCGCCTTACGTTTGATCTCTTCAATGCCACCGTACTTGTCTATAAGGTCCAGTAGATCGTTGACCAGTTTGTTGTTCGGGTCCATGATGAAATTATTGATCTCGTCCATCCTATCCGCTGTCAGTTTCAACTTATCCCGCAGTGCTTCCATGAGAAACCTCCAAAAATTCCCCTTTACCCTCTATCTCAATCAAGGGATAAAAGATATGTGCTGCCTGGGGGGAAGGTTGCACCTCTGCAAAGATATTAACCACCGGAAAGATTATTCCGGTCCAGGTCCTTTCAGCGGCTCTGATGAGACCAAGGGGGCGAGAGAAATGAGATCGATGGCTAGAGGCATGTACGAGATCCTGGGGGAAGGCGCATTCACTGTCCTGGCCCGGGCGAAAGAGCTTGAAAGGGAGGGACGGGATATCCTGCATTTCGAGATCGGTGAACCCGATTTTCCCACTCCGGGCCCGGTCGTGGAAGCAGTGAAGAAGGCCCTTGACGATGATTTCACCAAATATGTTTCTGCGGACGGCATCATCGAACTAAAGGAGGCCATTGCAGAAGACATCTCAAGGACCCGCAATTTCAAACCGGACCTCGACCAGATCCTGGTCCTTCCCGGGTGCAAACCCGGCATATTCTTTTCGATGACAGGCCTCCTCGATCCCGGTGACGAGGTGATCTACCAGGACCCCGCCTTCCCGACCTACAATTCGGTCATCCGGTACATCGGAGCGAGAGGTGTTCCCATACCTCTTCTGGAGGAGAACGATTTCAGGATGTCCCCCGACCACATAAGGGAGAGGATCAATGAAAGGACGAAGCTGATAATAATCAATTCTCCGCAGAACCCGACCGGGTCTGTCATAAGGCCCGATGAGATAAAGGAGATCGCCGAGATAGCCCGGGAATACGACACCTATCTTCTCTCCGACGAGATCTATTCGAAGATGCTCTACGAGGATGCGGAGTTCTCATCGCCAGCGATATATGACGGGGCACGAGAACGAACGATCCTGCTGGATGGTCTTTCGAAATCCCATGCCATGACCGGCTGGAGGATAGGCTACGCCGTAGGCCCCAAGGAGTTCATCGCGAAGATGGGCATACTTTCCATAAACGCGATATCCTGCACGACATCCTTCGTCCAGAAAGCGGCTGTGGAGGCCCTGAGGGGAGACCAGTCATTTCTGAAGCAGATGATGGACCGGTTCACGATGAGAAGAAAGGCCATCGTCGACGGGCTGAACAGCATCGAAGGATTCCACTGCCTGCCCCCGAAGGGGGCATTCTACGCATGGCCGAATATCACCGGGACAGGAATGACAAGCAGGAAGCTGGCAAATAAACTTCTTGAAGAGGGGGGGGTGGCCGTTCTTCCGGGGACGGCGTTCGGCGACAACGGGGAGGGATATCTGAGGTTCAGCTATCCAACGACGATCGAGAACATCAATGAAGCTGTGGAAAGGATCAGAAACGTTCTATAATGTGATCAAGGTCCGAAAATCATCTGGATGATACCAGAGAGAGATCGACAGTCAGACCAATTCGTAATCAGATCACGCCGGTCTTCTGGAGGGCCTCGTGGTAGTCCTTTGGTGAAAAATAGCCAACGAACTTGCCGTCCTTGTCCTTGACCACCACAGCATAGGGAGCGTACTTGGATATCTTCAGGAGAACCTCGGAGATGTTGTCCTCGACCCCGATCTCCATTATATTGGTGTTCATGAGGTCCTCTGCGGTCTTGTCCTGGACCTCCATTCCCTTTGCAGTGGCGATCAGGAACTCCCTTGCAGTTACCGCTCCGACGGGGATGCCTTCCTCGTCCAGAAGGAATATCGCCCCCCTCGGGACCTCAAGGAGCTTCTTAGCAAGGTCCTTGCAGGGTGTTGTCTTTTCCACGGCAGTGAACTCATCAGTTATATCGAACTCCCGAATGCTCATGTTCTCGAAACTGGAAGTATCGTTCTCGCCACCGTCATCGGCCATTTTCCTTCCTCCTCTTTTGCTTGACGTTGTTGGAATTATAAAACCTTATCTAGGGTAATCTCGGGAATCAGAATCAGTTTAACACCAGGAAAATAGGTGAAAATACCGATGTTCGAGAGGGCGTTTTGAGGGGCTGGGGCAAATCCTTTCTGCCCGATGTGCCACGACGTGAGCGCCCAAAATCTATATAATGAAGATATCCTACGGGGGTCGCCAGGCTAGGTCGGGGAGCTAGGCCCTCCCTCGCGCTTAACGGCGCGCCGCAACACGGTCTACAGCGGGACGACAGTCATGGGGCGGCGCAACCAGTACACCGCCGGTCCAAGAGACGACGATGAAGTAACGTCCCTCGGGGTTGGAGGAGGCACCAGGTGCGGCCGGAGGGCCGTATCGATGTCCTGACTATGGGTACCGGGTCAGGCCCGGAAGGGAGCAGCCTAACCGTAGACTCCCAACGCTCGTTGGGAGCCGGGACGGAGGAGTCACGCGGAGTTACCGGCGACGGACCAGGGCGTCCACCCGTGTCGGCCTGGTTCCTATTGTTTTGGTCGGTCTGTATATGGTCCCTCGCAAACCCCTCGTAGTGTTCGATATGGACGGCGTCCTTATCGAAGAAAGGTCCTCATGGAGGCTGGTGCACGATGCTCTGGGCACATCCAACGAGGACTCGTTCAGGGCTTACATGAAATCGGAGATAGACGACCTGGAGTTCATGCGGAGGGACATCGAACTGTGGTTGAGGAAAGGTGTCTCGAGACCCTCGGAGGTCGAAAAGATCCTTGAGAGGGCGACCCTCATGCACGGCTTTCGGGAATGTATGGAACAACTCAGGGGGTCGGGAGCGGTCCTTGCCATATTAAGCGGAGGACTGGACCTCCTCGCCGAAAGACTGGGGGTGGAAGGAGGATTCACATATGTATCGGCAAATGGCCTGGCCACCGATGCTGACGGCAACCTCACGGGAGAAGGGATCCTCAGGGTGCCCTTGATGGACAAAGGATCGGTGCTCAGGTCCCTGATTTCCGATGACGATGGTCTCGGACCTGCCATAGTTGTGGGGGATTCCGTTGTTGACATTTCCATGTTCGAGGTTTCCGACCTGTCCATCGCCTTCAGGCCCGAAGTTGACGAGGTCTCCGGGGCCGCCGATAAAATTATTTCGAGACCGGACCTCAGGCTCGTCCCTAGGGTCGTCTCGGAATTCCTTGACCGGTGATATGCGACGGCTCTTCCATAAACTTTTATTGAGGGTCATGCATACCCCTTGGTTCAGTCGAGGCTCGATGAATTATGTTGGTGATGGGTATGCAGTCTCACATGGATGAACACAGCAACGAGGTCGTGCGCTCCATAATGGAGATGCTGGCCGAAAAGTTCACCGATGAGAAGACCGTTACGGTGCAGAGGATATTCGACAAGTATGCAACCAGGCTGGTGAAGGGAAGGGACATCACGATGTACCTCTACAATATCGGGGTCATCGAACCAAGGAGAGATGAGGAGACACCCAAGGATGCGAACCTTTGGAAGATAAACATGGCAAAGGTGCGCGAGTTCCTGGAGAACGATGGATCGCTGCTGGAGTACAAGTGTCCCCTCTGCGGTTCCAACACTATCTCGAAATCATACAATACCTATCGATGCACGAAATGTCTTTTCAAGGGCGACCTCCCGGACAGACCTTTCCAGAAATTGCGGAGAAAGTGACCCTTCCGATCTCATTCTTCCTGCTTCTGATCGAAACCGCTGTACTTTGTTCTGAAATGGTCCCAGAAGTGTCTTCCGTCTATCTCCTCGACCTGCATATCGAAGGGGTGCCTTGACCTCTCGTCCCTCTCCCATACCTTTTCGGTCTCCCCGGGATCCATCCATATGCCGTTGCAGTCCTCGCAGAGGTCGACATATACGTCGTATACCTCCTTCGTGACCATCTTCTTGTCGCAAACGGGACAGAGGAGTTCCTCACCCTTGAGCTGATCGGTTATTTTTATGAGGAGTTCGATCGGACTTCCCTTGCCCATGATGTCGTCAAGCTCGGTGGGATCGAACCATATGCCATGGCATTCCCTGCAAACATCCAGGTACTCGCCTCCCCTCTCGACAATGTAGAGCTCCCTGTTGCATCGCGGACAGTCCCTATCGCTCCTTATCTTGAATTCTCCAGGGTCGAAATCGGCCAATGGAACACCGCAATCGGATTGTCCGAGGAAATTGATAAAACTTGTTGCTCTGGTGGCTCCAATTCAGGGAGAGATCATATCGCCGGGGTTATCCTGAACGATCCTTCCTTCAGCTCCAGGGCGAACATCGATGTGTTGTGGGGCATGCTCCTCATCTTGATGCAGCGGATCCTCCTCTGGAGGTCCACTTCACCTACGGGGCTCAGGGTCAGCTGGAAGACCCCGTCCGATAGGAACTCCTCCTCGCCGTATTCACCGTCCAGCGTCGGTTTCTCGTGGATGAGGAAGTTCGTGGTCCCAAGGTCCCTCATCCATTCGAAGAGGTTGAACAGGAAGCTTCTGCGGTCGTCCTCCCCTGCGAGTATCTCAAGTACCGGGAGCGAGTCGATCACAAGCAGCTCCACATGCCTCTGGTCAACGAGATATTCCACATAGGACCTGAGAGCCTCCATCCAGTCCCCGCCCGTGGAGAACTTGTCCATCGCCGCCCTTATTCTTCCCACATCGGAGACGATGATGTTCTTCTTGCCGACCTCGTCCAGGGTCTTGCCCATCTTCTCCTGCTGGGAGAGAAGCGATCCCATGCTCTGTTCCAGAAGTAGATAAAGACCGACGGACCCTTCCTTCAGGGCGGCCTTATGGAGGATCCCGAATGCCATGGACGATTTGTATGTGCCTGGCGTTCCGGAAAGGAGCACGATGGAGCCTTTGGGTATGCCTCCCCCGATCTCCTTATCAAATCCGTTTATGGCAGTGGATATCAATGCCAGTTCCGACCCTCCTGCCTGGAGATATTGGAGCCTCTATCTTTTATAGATATGGTCCCTAGTTCTTTTTTCTGCGAATGAAGAGACCGATCCCAAGGACACCTGCAAGGACCAGTAGAAGAACTCCGACAGCCGCCAGGATCTCGAACACGGGTGTCCCAGCAGAGGATGCGGACTCCTTGTCCGAGATGAGCGACGAATCCTTTTCACCATCGTCAACATCATCCGTCTCGGCCAGATCCTGTTCATCCTCCATCGCCCCGTCCTCTCCGAATATCTTTTCGAGAATGGCGGGGTCGAAGGGGAGGTCGCCGTCCTCCCAGCCCTCGTCGGACCATTCCTCTTCCCAGTTCCCCATGTCGTCAGGCATCGGGGGCATGCCGTCCCAGCCTCCCTGGTTGTTCTTGATGAACATCATGACCAGTCCCATGATCTTCTCCCACATCTCCATGGGTATATCCAGTACCCATTCGACGGATTCCGGGTTGCCGTCGGAAGTGCGGTCGATCATATGATACTGGACCTCGAAGACGCCGTCACCGTTGAGGTCGGCCATGAGATCCACCTTCTCCGGATTCCCGTCGGAGTTCTGATCGATCATGGAAAAAACGACCTTCATCCGGCCCATATCACGGTCCGGTCTATCCATCATGGGTTCAAGTATGATCCTGATCTTCTGTTCGACCATCCTTGGGGAGATCCTCACGGGCAGCCTGTTGGGATGGAAGCCTCTGGCTTCGGCTTCTGCAACATACTCGCCGAAGGGCACTCTCATTTTGAACATCCCGTTCTCATCGGTGATAGCATGGAGAGGCATTCTCTCGGGCTCCCGGGGATCTTTCGGTTCTCCTTCACCGGACAACTCCCTGATCAATGCGTGGGCCTTGAGGATCTCTCTCTCGTTCAATATGCCGTCTCCATCCATGTCCGCAGCGTTGAAAATCCTCTTGATGGTCTCCTCATCGAACTTCTCAGAGAATTTCGCATAGAACTCCCGAAGGGTGATCGAGGTTGCAGCCTCGTTCTCTCCCCGGGTCCTCCCAGCAGGATCCCCGCTGGATGACGTGGGATCGTTAGTTTCCTGCGGGCGGACGTTCGGGTCCTCCGGAACTCCTGGCTCCATGGGTGGAACATCCCTCATCATCGGATGGAGATACACCATTGCTCCCGGTATGGGTTTCCCTTCCGGGGTCACAACATGTCCGTAGAGGATACCGAACCTCTGTTCCGGTGGCTCGGGTTCTTCATCCTGTAGGGGTTCCATCTCGACGACCATCGTCAGGGGGCCTCTCTCCATCAGGAGCCTGCCATCCTGCTCCTTGTAACCTCTGGCACTTGCCTTCCACATCCAAGGTCCGGGAGGGATCAGGATCTTGAAGTGACCGCTCTCATCGGTCTCGATCTGGGTCCCCTTGCCGTCCTGGTTCCAGAAAGCAATGAAACCTCGGACCCCGAGGCCTGTGGTGACGTCCATAAGCACCCCATCGAGGTTGTATTCCGGGGGCTCCTCCGGGTCCTCTTCAAGCGGTTTGAGGACGATGGGCAGTCTGATCGGCTCCTCGCCGACCTTGAACTCCCCCCTGCCGGGATGATAACCTTCAGCCTCCGCTTCCCAGACGAAGGCGCCTGGCGGGAGGTAAAGTTTGAATGTCCCATCCCTTCCGGATTCTATCTTACGGACCGCGTCCAACTCCTTGCCCATGATATGTATCAATGCATGGACCGGCTCACCGGTCAATGCATCCGTCACTATTCCGTGAACGTTGGCCTCATGGGGTATGTCCGTTTCCTGGGCGATTACCCCGGCCATGAGTATTGACGATAACAGCAATATGACCGCAACTCCGGTCGATCTTAAAGCTCGTGCCATGTGAAACACCTTGTTTATCCAGCTGCTCTAGTTTTATTTTAAGGATTCGCCTTCATATCTCAATTCGAACCAAGAAATACCAATTGAACTTCGAGTCAGGCTGCGTAAGATTAATGACCCCCTTCCTTTTTACAGGCATTAAGTCCATGACCGCTCGTAGGCGGTCCGTGGAGGTGCTTGCACCACCTTGTTGGGCGAACGCCCTGGTGCCGGTATTGCACGTGACGACGTCTGGACGGGAGATGAGCCCAGATGACTAGAAGGAAGGTCATTATTATGGGGGCCGCAGGGCGCGACTTCCATAATTTCAACATGTTCTACAGAGAAAACGAGGACTATGAGATAGTGATGTTCACAGCAACCCAGATACCCGGGATCGACGACAAGATTTACCCGCCGGAACTCGCTGGCAGGCTATATCCCGAGGGGATACCCATCAAACCGGAGGAGGACCTGGAGGAGCTTATCGAGGAGCACGATGTTGACATCTGCGTGCTCTCATACTCCGACCTGTCCTACGATACCGTGATGCACCTGTCGGCAAGGGTGAACGCAGCAGGCGCCGATTTCATGCTCATGGGGCACAAGGAAACCATGCTGAGATCGAACAAGCCGGTTATCGCAGTATGTGCTTCCAGGACCGGCTGCGGGAAGTCGCAGACCACCAGATATATCGTCGAGATCATAAGGGCGCTTGGAAAGCAGTGTGTCGCGATAAGACACCCCATGCCCTACGGGGACCTGGTGAAACAGAAGGTCCAGAGATTCGCAACCTACAAGGACCTCGACACGCATGAATGCACCATCGAGGAGCGGGAGGAGTACGAACCGCACATTGACAGAGGCTCCATAGTCTATGCCGGTGTGGATTACGAGGCCATCCTCCGCGAGGCTGAAAAGGAAGCGGACGTCATCCTCTGGGACGGCGGCAACAACGATATGCCCTTCATCAAACCCGATCTGTTCATAACGGTAGTGGACCCCCTGAGACCCGGGGACGAGATCTCCTACTATCCCGGAGAGGTCAATGTCAGGATGGCCGATGTCGTGATCATCAACAAGATCGTCACTGCCTATCCGGACGATATAGAGGAGGTCAGGCAGAACGTCAGGGAGATCAATCCCGATGCAGTGATAGTGGAAGCGGCATCCCCCATTTCGATCAAGGACCCGGAGGCCATCAGGGGGAAGAAGGTACTGATCGTCGAGGATGGACCCACCGTGACCCATGGTGGAATGACCTACGGAGCTGGATACGTGGCAGCCGCGAAGTTCGGGGCGGGGGAGACCGTGGACCCCCGGCCATACGCCGTGGGATCCATCGCTGATACCTTTGAGAAATATGATCATCTCGAGGACATACTGCCTGCCATGGGCTACGGGGATGAGCAGGTCAGGGACCTGGAGGAGACCATAAACAACACTCCGTGTGATGTGGTCGTCACAGGGACCCCCATAGATATCAGCAGAGTTGTCAAGGTCAACAAGCCGATCTTCAGGGTCAGGTACGACCTGCAGGTGATCGGCCAGCCCGATCTCAAGACCCAGGTCGAGAAGCTCTTTGAATGAGGACAAATAACAACTGACCTTGAATGGATAAGGGTATCCACCCCTCTACTGGTCACTTTTGGACCTCTTCTTGTCCGGAAGTGACATCAGCTCGTCCCTTTCAGCCTTCTCCTTCACGATCCTGCCCAGCCTGACATCTTCCATGTGCCTGAACTGGAGCTTCATGTAGAGGTCGGCAAGTTCCCCGTCAAGGAGCTTCAATCTGTCCATTATCCTCCCGCCCTCGGCGATCGCCAGGCTGCATTTGACCGAGCAGGGAACGAACTTCTCGACGAAATATGCCCTCGGATCCGGACTCCTCTCCTGTCTGAGCTCCTCGTGCGCTATCATGTCCTGGTCGGTCCCATCCATGAGATGCTTGATGAAGCTATCAACGCAGCAGGAGGGGAACTCGAGGAAGCGGCCGGTAAGGTTCGCGATGGTGATCTGTGCAACGATGAACTCCTGGAATCCCATGGCCTCGTAGAGATCGGGGATCCTGAACGCAAGCTCGGACTTTTCCCGGGTAAAAATGAAGACCTTGAAAACAAGGGCCCCGCATTTGCGGATGACCATGCCGAGACCAAGCTTTTGAGCAAGCTCATGCACGATGAGCATCTCCTCGATGGTTGAAGGGTGGAACATGGACGAAGGACGAACACCCGCCGAAACAAGATAGAGGTTCTCGAGCTTTCTCGAGGAAGAGAGCCTGCCCTTCATATCAACGTCGAAGATGATCTCCTTTGCCCTCGCAGGGCCCGGTATCCTCCCGGGTTTGAGGTCCGCGATGTGGTGATCGAGCTGGAACTTCAACGGATCGAGCACAAAGACCTATGCCAGCTTTTAATGAAATACTTTTTCTGCACTCATCATAATCTATAGGTCGCCGGAACGAAAAGAACGGCTACAGCAAGGAGCTCGAGCCTGCCCAGCCACATCATGATGGCGAGTATCACCTTTCCCACCGGGAGAACGGACGCATAGTTGCTTGTCGGACCGACCACACCTAGTCCCGGCCCCACATTGCCAAGGGTGGCCGCCACCGAAGATATGGCGGAGACCGCATCGAGCCCTGTGAGCGTCATCAGGAATGTACCGATCAGGAATATGGAAATGTAGGCGAATATGAAACTCAGCACTGACCTGACTATATCGTCGGAGAAAACGATATTGCCGACCCTCATCGGCATGACCGACCTCGAATGACCGATCCGCTTCAAGCTCCTTCTGGCCGCCCTGTATGCGATGATGACCCTTGCGATCTTCATACCGCCGCCGGTAGAACCCGACATGCCCCCGAGGAACATTGCCAGAAGGAGAACGAACTTGGAAAGTGAGGGCCATGTCTCGTAATCAGCGGTCACGTAACCGGTCGTTGTCTGGATCGACACGACCGTGAAGAGAGAGGCCCTGACCGAACCCAACAAGCTCTGTCCTCCTCTGAGGACCAGATCGAGGGTCACGATGATGACAAGCGACATCATGATCAGGGAATAGATCCTGAACTCCCTGTCCTTCAGGTAGCTTCTTACGCCCTTAATGACGAAATTGTAATGGAGAACGAAGTTCACGCCCCCCACGAACATGAAGAACACAATGACAAGCTCGATAAGGGGCGCCGTCGGAAGGTCCTGATAATATGTGATGCTGGCGGTATGGGTGCCGTAACCTCCCGTCGAAAGGGTCGTGAAGGTGTGGCACACGGCATCGTAAACGCTGAGTCCGAGAAGTGTCAGCATGAATATCTCGGCCAGCGTGAGTACGACATAGATCGCCCATAGGATCTTTGCCGTATCTTTTACCCTGTGGACGATCTTCTCACTTGAATGTCCCGGAACTTCTCCCTTCATAAGGAGCATGCCGGCCTTTGGACCGCCCATGAGTACGGAGAAGATCGCGACCATCAGAACGATTACTCCCAAGCCTCCCAGCCACTGGGTCAGGGCTCTCCAGATAAGGATCGAATGCGGAAGACCATCAATTTCCTCTATTACAGATGCCCCTGTCGTGGTGAAACCGGACATTGCTTCGAAGAACGAATCGATATAGCTGGTCATGGTACCCGTCAGCATGAACGGGAGGGCTCCGATCCCAGCGATGAAAAGCCATGTCATGGAAACTACGACAAGTGCCTCCGCCGGTCTGAGTTCCAGCTCGTGATGAGGGTCCCATCGTCCCCAGTAGATGAACAGCAATCCTATAAGAAGAGAGAACAATGCCGGCAGCATATAGGACTCAAGTAGGAAAAGTACCTGTTCCCGATAAAGAAGTCCGACAATGAAGGGTAGGAGGAATGCGATCGGATATATCAATAGGACCGCACCGATACCTGATAGGGCCTTCCTCGATCTCATTTACGGTCTTCCCCGGAATTATCCTGTGGAAGAGAGTTTATCAAATAAGGATTTATCCAATGCTCATGAGCGGTATGTCGAGGGGAAGAACAGAACGAGCCCGGTTATCAGCTCGAGCCTGCCGAACCACATGAGGAAGGAGAGAATGAGCTTTCCAGGTACATTTATAGCAGCGAAGTTAGCAGCAGGTCCGATCAGGTTCAGACCAGGGCCGACACCACCCATCGTCGTGGCCACGGATGAGATCGCCGAAATTGAATCCAGACCTACGAGCGTCATTATGAAGGACGCGACCACGAACATGGCGAGGTATCCGAAGATGAACACACCGACCCCTTTGACTATCCCCTCGGAGAATATCACGCTCCCGACCCGTAAAGGCGGGTTCGATCGGGGATGACCGATCCTCTTCAGGCTGCGGGAAACGGCCTTTCCCGCAATTATGAACCTTGCAGTCTTGATCGCCCCCGAGGTGGAACCTGTCATGCCACCCATCAGCATCGCGATTATCATAATGAAACGGGACAGGGCTGGCCACTGGTTGAAATCCTCGGTCGCATAGCCGCATGTGGAATATATCGATGTCACGTTGAAGACAGACGCCCTCATGGCTTCAGCGGGATCATACACGTTGTGAAGGGCTAGGTCGAGGGCGACTATGCACCACAATGATATCAGAATGAATATGTAGACGCGGAACTCGACATCCTTGAAATAGGTCTTCCAGTTGCCCTTCATGAAGTTGTAATGGAGGATGAAATTGATGCTCCCCATCATCATGAAGAATACGAAGATCAGCTCGATGACCGGGGCCCATGCATAGGTCTTGTAATAAGCTATAGAGGCTGTATGTGTCCCATAGCCGCCCGTTGAGAGCGCAGTGAAGGTATGACAGACAGCATCATACAGCGATACCCCGAATAGGGTAAGCAGGACTATCTGGATGATGGTGAGTATCCCGTATATGCCCCAGAGGATCTTCGCCGTGTCCTTCAACCTGGGAACGATCTTCTCGCTGGAGTAGCCAGGCACCTCTCCTTTCATAAGCAGCATGCCTGCTTTCGGACCGCCAAGCAGTACGGAGAATATTGCGACCATCAGAACGATGACCCCCAAACCTCCCAGCCACTGCGTCAGTGCCCTCCAGAGAAGTATGGAATGTGGAAGACCATCGATCTCAGCTATGACCGAGGAACCTGTGGTGGTAAACCCGGACATGGATTCGAAGAATGCATCGACGAAATTTGGCAGGGTGTTCATCACCATGAAGGGAAAGGCCCCTATTATCGCTATCAAAACCCAAACGACCGCCACGACGACAAGGGCCTCAACGGGGCGCATGTCCCTTGCGACCTTGTCTGCTCTTCCCCCGTAGGTTGTGAACAGTAAACCAATAAGGAAAGTTAAAAGGCCAGGCAGGAGGTAGGCCAATACAAGGTCCAAAATAGGTTCCGAATAGAGGAGCCCGGTTATGAAGGGAAGAAGAAGACTGATGGGGAACAGGAGAAGTACCGTTCCCACGCCTGAAGCCAGCAGTTTCAGCCTCATCCTCGACGGTCCCCCGCTTATCTCCTATATCTGGAGGGAGTTACCTCATTGATAATTGTTTTTGGCATTAAGCTAATGAAAACGGCCTTGTCCGGTCAGTTTTCAATATACGACATCGCTTCCTCAAAGGCCCTTTCCCATTCCTCCGATCGGAGCCGCCTCGGGTAATTGTACATCGGACCCCTGGGTCTTTCATTGTAGTAGGGACGGTTGCAGTCCGGACATCCTCTTGTCATGAACACCCTGCCGAGGTCAAGGTCATGTTCCGTCCGGTTCAGGGGCAGTCCTGTGAGCTTTCCTGAAGGATCGAACCGGAAGCCCTCGGTCTCGCCCTTTTCCATGATCAGCGCACGTGCTATCTGCATGGACCTGTACCTTGAAAGTTCTGGAGGGGGGCCGATATCCTTCGTTCCTTTCATAGGGGTATAGGCAAACAGCGAGGCCAGGATACCGATCTCACGGCATCTCGATAGAACATCTATGATATCCCGGTCGGTCTCTCCGATCCCCACTATGATATGGGTAGAGACCTTTCCCTTTCCGAATATTTCAAGGGCCGATCCAAGAGATCTCCAGTTCCCTTCCCACGAATACGGGTTCCCGACCCCTTTTCCTTTTATTCTGTCGAAAACCTGCTCCGATGCCCCGTCGAGGGCGATCCCGATCCTGTCGGTTCCAGCTTCTTTCAGCTTCGACAGCATTTCGTTGTCCACAGCGGAGATCGACACGGATACTTCCAGTTCAGAAGCGGTCCTGAGTCTTTTCACCGTTCCAGGCAATTCGGACATCGCGGTCGGATCAATAAGGCACTGTAGGCATATCCTTGACAGACCCGTGCCCTCCACTCTTCCAAGCGCCTCCAGGACCTCGTCTTCAGCGAAGGCGGGCCAGATCACCCTGCTGAGCATATCGGCATTCCCCACCGCGTCTCTTGCCTGAGTGCAGAATGCACAATTGTTGACGCATTCGGACCCAACCATCATGTAAGCGGTCGTGGGAGGTACTGGAAGAGCCCCTTTTTTTAACCCCAGAACTATGGCCGTTCCTATGGATAACCGTATCGTATCGATGCTCATCGAGTCCCCCGATAGGATGCTCTACACGGCTCATCGGATATATCGTTTTCACCGGAATGTTCGGCGGGGCAATTCTAAGGGATATCAATAACGATCCGGCATCTATTCTTCGGAGGCTTCCTCGTATTTCTTCCAATCATGTTCCACATGTTCTGCCTTTTCTGGTTTCCTGTAGATAAGGAACAGAACTATCAGGATCACAACAAGGATGATCGAAGCAATGATTATTCCGATAATCAGAGGAGTCCTGGCATCCTTGCCAGGATCACGGGTGTCGTCATCATCAGCCGTGTCGTCATCGACAGTGTCATCGTCAACCACATCGTCGTCCACAACATCATCATCTACAATGTCATCGTCCACAACATCATCGTCCACGACGTCATCATCATCGACCACGATGTCATCATCATCGTCTCCGGGTATGAAGGGAGAAGGAGCCACAGGAAGCTGGCCGCCGGTCACGATGAACGACCCGTCCTTCATGACAAGGATATCCACCGATCCCACCAATGTCCCGTTCTCGAGAACGACGGTGCATGAATAGTTGCCGGGCGGTATTCCCATTGAATAATAGGCATAACCGTCCGAAGAGGTCGCATCCTCCACGGTCCAGTTCGATCCCCATGGCCATTCGTCCAGTGGGGAAAGGGTCACTGTAGCATTGTACACCGGGCTTCCATCATCGTAGACGAATGGGCCTATGTACGGGGTCACGTTCTGGATAGGGGGCGGTGGTTGATATCTCTTGAACACCAGCACCACAACGATATCCGGGTCGCTCCATGCACCCAGATCGTCCATTACTGACAGGGAGAACACATACTCTCCCGGTTCCAAGGGGATGAAACTGGGTTTGCCGGTGCTGGCATTCATGAGCTCCACCGTATGATTGAGACATGTCCAGTTGTACCCTTCGACCAGGCCGTCGAGGTCAAAGCTCTCCGAACCATCCAGCTGGACCGTGTCCCCGGTATATGCGATAAGATCACTTCCGGCATTTGCCGATGGTCTTGAGTTGACGAAAGGCTCATCGACAATGACACGAACCTCGTCTGGCTGGGAGTAGGTGAAATTGCTGTCCATCACAACAAGTGAGAAGACGTAGGTCCCGGCGGTCAAGGGTGTGAAATATGGTTGTGAGCTGTTGCTGTCCATAAGAACGATGCCCGAATGGGAGGTACAGGTCCAGATCCACGAAATGATGTATCCGTCCGGGTCCTCGCTGAGGGAGCCGTTCAGTACGACCTTTTCTCCGAGGACGATCTTGATATCCTTCCCTGCATCCGAGCTTGGTAGAAGGTTGATACCGGGATCGACCACGGTGATATTGACCATGTCCTCGTTCCGGCTCCATGTCATATTGTCATCCTGAACCTTCAGTGTGAAGACGTAGATACCTTCCTGGTCCGCATAGAAGAAAGGATGGTCAGTATCCTGAAACGTCAACACCACATCGTGAGAGATGCATGTCCAGTTCCAATGTATTATCGAGCCGTCCACATCGATGCTCTTCGATCCGTTCAGGTAGATTATGGTGTTGTTGTAGCGGGAGATGTCCACCCCTGCATCGGCGATCGGGGGATCGTTGGGTTTCAGGACATCGATCAGTATGCTGTCCTGTGAGGCCTGATGGGACCATTTGCCGAACCTGTCCTTGACGGCAAGGGAGAACTCGTATTCTCCCACCTTGTCCGGATGGAAATACGGCATCGAGACCTTATCGGATGTCATCAAGGAGGAATCCCTGATCAGCGAGCCCTTCGGATATTTCGTGACGTTCCATTCATAGGATAGGATGATCCCGGCAGGATCGCCAGCGGGAGCATCCTCGGGATCGGTGCTTCCGGTTCCGTTGAGCGTGACCTTGTCCAGAACGTATACGATCTGGTCCGGTCCGGCATCAGGTACAGGTGCGCTGTTGGTCACGGTCACCTTGACCTGGTCCTCGGTTCCGAGATTGGACCATTTCATGTACCGGTCCCTGACGGCCAGCTTTATGATGTATATCCCTTCCTTGTCGGGAACGAAATAGGGTCTTGCGACCTTGTCGGAGGGTCCGAGCGATAGATCGCTGATCCCGGAACCGGCAGGTTTGGTCGTGACATTCCATTCATAGGTAAGGATCGTTCCCTGGGCATCGCCGGTCGGAGCATCCTCCTGGTCCCTGCTCCCCGTTCCGTTCAGGGTGACGTTCGTTCCCAGGATGACGGTGATGTTGGTTCCTGCGTCCGGGACGGGGGGACTGTTGGTCACGGTCACTGTGACCGAATCCTCATCGACCGGCTTGGACCATGCGCCGTCGGTGTCCTTCACTGAAAGTTTGATGACGTAGGCCCCCTCCTTGTCGGGAGTGAAATATGGTTTCGCTACCTTGTCGGAAGGTCTAAGAGTGCTGTCCGATAAGGTGGAACCTGTTGGTTTGGATGTTACATTCCATTCGTAAGTGAGGATCGTCCCTTGGGTATCGCCGCTGGGAGCGTCCTCTTGATCGCTGCTACCTGTTCCATCGAGGGTTACGTTGGCCCCGACCCTAGTTGCAATGTTGGAGCCTGCATCGGGAACCGGCGGGTTGTTGACCTGGACCCCTCCGAGGTTCGTGCGGTATATCTTCACACCGTCCCCCCATGTCGCTGCGGCAAGGTCGAGGTCCCCATCGCTGTCCATGTCGAAAAAGGCCGATCCGTAGATTGTCATGTTCGTGGGAAGGTTCTTTCCGGTGACCTGGGTCCAACCGAAGGCCGTTCCGGGTGTGGTCGATCCATTTCCAAGGAAGAGATAGAGACCGGTCCCCGCCTTTGGTGCAAGGAGGTCCAGGTCGCCGTCCTTGTCAATATCCGCCAATCTAATCTGGCCAAATCGACCGCTCGATCCGAAGTTCGAGGGGAACCCGTTCGTCGGCGATGTCCAGCTGAAGGAGGTTCCCCCGGTCCCCCCGCTGTTCCCTAAAAGTGTTATCATACCGTAATCCATATTCGAATATGTGATATCGTTGTGACTATCACCGTTCACGTCCCCAAGGACTATTCCCAGAGAGTCTCCGGTCTTAACGGTCGAGGGCAGGGATGAGGTCCTATCTGTCCATCCGCTTCCGTTCGAGTTCTGGGTGAAGAACTTGATGCCTCTGTTGTTGTACGAGCCGACAACTAGATCGGGGAGATTGTCCTTGTTCATGTCCAGCACGGCAACGTCCGTGTATTCTCCAGAGGTTGGAAGACCGTTGGAATTGTCTGTCCAGTTTATGGGGGAACTCCCGTTACCGTAGTAGACCCGGACCCCGTTCGTGCTTCCCCTTGAGTAGGTGATGGCCAGGTCCAGACCCGGTCCTTTTGTGAAATTCTTAAGGATAACGCCATTTGTTGCTCCTGTCGTGATAGGTGAGGAGATCCCGGTGGTGGACCAGGATCCGGATGAATATTCCCATGCACCGAGCCCCTTAATTGAGCCGCTTGCAGCCCCCCATCCTTCATTTGCAGCATAAAGTTCCATCCTGCCGTCATTGTCAGCATCCCCAAAAGCAACTCTTCCCCAGCTGTCCACGGTCGGGAGGCCAGATGAGGTCTTGGTCCAGTTCCCGGCTCCATCCCCGGTATAAACATAAAGGCCTTTGGTATTGGCCGGATTCCAGGCACCGCCTCCAAAAGCGAGATCGAGATCACCGTCACCGTTCACGTCGGCCACGTCGATCGCGCTGAAATCCCTGAAGTTCGCGACATTCTGGGGAAGACCGTTGCTGACCCCGGTGGTGAAGCTGCTCAGGGTTCCTCCGGCCGTCGGAGCTTCAAGGGTCCTGGAATCGATATCATCATTTGCCCCGACATCCGCTTGGTCCCCATCCGCATGCTCCCTGATCAGCAATGCTCCGACTGAGAACAGTATCATCAGGATGACGATCACTGAAGGGGTCCGCCTGATAATCTCACTCTTGGACAAACTTGGCATCACGATGACCTTCCCGAAAGCCGTTGGATTGAATATTTGGACGGTGCCAATTTCGAACCCACGGAATATGCTGTCAATAACCAGATGTCAAGATATATCTATTTTATGAGCATAGAAACAATATTTTTAACTAAGCCTGTTGAAGTGTGTGCATACTTGTACATGTGTGTACAAAAAGTGGAGGATTGTAGGGTCTATCTGTCTACGGATCGAGTTCATCTAAGTCCAGGAAGGCAGACCATCTCCAACACGGCCCTCTCCTTCTCCTCATTGTCATTGAATGCACCCGGGTCCAACCCCAACTTCCTCAGGGCGTCGTCTTTCCCGTACTTTGCTGGAACTGCAAGGGGACGCAGATGGTCCATATCTGCCCCCGTCCATCGGACCTCTGTTATATCCGGAAGGGCCGAAACATCCTCCTTGATCGGCCAGTCTGGAGGGAGTACCGCCAAAAGCAGTCTTTTTGTACCAGGCCCCGGACCCGCCGATCTTATACCACGGGATACCTGATGAGAGCCCGATAACCATCTCAGAACCTCTATCGAAGGTTCCCTTGCCCTTGCCTCTTTGTTGAGCAATGATCGCGCGGCATGCATGATCCCGGAGGAAAGATGCGATCTGCTGAATATCGCGTCAAGGTCCATCAGGACCGGCAATCCCGTCACTTCAGATCCGACGATTATCCTTTGAATATCCTTTCCGGAAAGTTCCGTGTCGGTTTCGAAGGGATGGACCTGGACGCTCCGCGTCATAAAAGGTCTCCTGATCTTCAGCCCTTCAGAGCCCCGCATATTTTCTCTGCGGTCTTTTGACCGATCCCCTCGATCATAACCAGGTCCTCCGGGACCGCCTCTTTCAATTCTTCGATGTTGAGGTATCCCGCCTTTCGGAGGGCTTCGGCGGTCTTCTTGCTGACCCCCGGGAGGTCCTCGAATTCCTTTATCGCCGTCTTCCCGGCCGGAGGCAGCTCCTTTATTTTCGGTTCCGTAGAGGAAGTGATCTCTTCTTCCGGCTCCGGTGCCTCCTCCTCGACCGGCTCGGGGACAGCTTCCTCTTCCGGGGAAGCTTCTTCCTTTGACGGTTCTTCATCTTCCGGTTTTTCCTGGCCTTCTTCTTTCTTGGCGCCTCCGAAGAACATCTGCTTGATCCGTTCGAAGAAGGGCTTTTTAGCGGGGGGCTCCTCCTCGGCAACTGCCTCGGAACCCTCCGGTGCCTCTTCTTCCACTTCTTCTGTCGGTTCAGCTGAAACATCCGCCGGCTCCTCCTCCGCCACTTCTTCCTTGGAGGACTCCTCTGCGGGCGGCTCCTCTTGGGGTGCTTCTTCAACGACCTCTTCCGGTGGGGCCTCCTCTTCGGGAGGAGCCTCCTCCGTTGTCGGTTCTCCCTCTTTAGGCTGTTCCGTGTCCTCTTTTTCTTCGGGCGGAGATCCCTCATCCTTTTCCTCGTCTTCCTTTTTCTTTCCTCCGAGGAAACCGCCGATCGCGTCGATTATCCTCTGGATGAGAGACCTTTCATCTGCGGGGGGTGCTTCCTCTTCGGCCACAACCTCAGCGGTGGCCTCCTCGACGCATACTCCTTCCCCGCTGATCTCCCCATAGGCCTCCTCATGGCACCTGACAGCTTCCAGTATGGCTGCCGACATCTTGGGACCGACCCCATTGACCTCTCGGAGGTCCTTTTCGGTCTTGTCCTTGAAGCTCTCGATGGAATCATATCCGCTCTCCAGAAGGGAGGAGATGATCTTCTGGTTCATCCTGGGAACCGATTCCAGGACCTCTTTCAATCCCGGAACCGATACCTCCATCTCGGTTTTCTTCTGGCTTCCGATCCCAACAAGGACCTTGGCCTTGGCTGGTCCGATGCCCTTGAAATTTCTGAACGAGGCCTCGGTCCCTTCTACCAGGCCTTTCCAGCTGTTGAGACCCTGATCGTAAAGTGATGATGCAAGTTCCTCGGAGACCTTTCCTGAAGAGCAGAGGTACGAGACCATGTCCTCCTTCTTTATCTGCTCCTCCACGGTTACAGAGGATCTTTCATCGGGGATCGCTTCATCGGACATCTTGACACCACCCGGGGAAGCCGCTGCTGTTGCAAGCGGGCAGGGGAGAAATACGACCTTTCGTATAATATCGTTTTGTAATTATCTTGAAACCGCCCTTTAAGAGGGACCCTCATGAAGGTCCACGAAGTATGATACCGGCGGCTTTTTCCCTTGATGAAGGGAAAGTGGCCGGTTTCAGCTGTATCTCGATCGCCCCCCCACCGGCCCATAGGGAAAGGTCGCCGGTCAAAGCTTTCTGCTTGTCCAGCCTGACGTGGTACACAAGGTCCTCATCCAGCCGGTCCTCGATCCGGTCCTTTGCGGTCTTCCAGAACTCCATGGTCTCCCAGGTCTTCACGATCTTCTCGATCTCCCTGCTGGATCCAAGTTCGACGACGATGTAGGTGATCGGATTGTGAAAGACCCCCTCTGCCTTGTTCTCGGTGACCTCTCCAATTCCCTCGCTCCCGAGAACATTGTAGATGGCGGTGAGGACCTTTTCTCTATCCTCCGTGGCATGCACGAAAGCGGTTATCCTGAGAAAATGATAGATCTTCCGCACGGAGGTGAAAGGTCATAATAGGAGTAATCCTTTTTGGATGATGGGGAGCCGATGACAGTTCCAAAGAGCCATCCTAGGTATCTATCCCTGATGACAAGGGACAGATTGGTAGAAGGCTGGAAGGAAGGCCTGGTCGTGACCCAGGGTCTGATCGCACATGGCAGGGGGGAAGCCTTCGATTATCTTCTGGGTGAAGTGACGGTCGATGAGGCAAGAATGGCGGAAAGGGCTGCCGCATCCCGTCTTCTCCTGGCGCAAAAGCCCGTTATCTCAGTGAACGGTAACGTCGGCGCCCTTGTTCCAAAGGAGGTCGCCGAACTTTCCCGCCTGCTTGGATGTCCTGTGGAAGTGAATATCTTTCACAGGACGGAGGAGAGGGTGACAAAGCTAGCCAAGGTTCTCAGGGAGCACGGCTGCGACGAGGTCCTTGGAGAGGAGCCAGATGCGAAGCTTGAAGGCCTGGACCATGCCAGGGCCCTATGTTCGAGCAGAGGGATCCTCACGGCCGATGTAGTTCTGGTCCCCCTCGAGGACGGTGACAGATGCCAGGCACTGAAAGCGGCCGGGAAGGATGTGATCACCATAGACCTGAACCCGCTTTCAAGGACCTCGAAGACCGCCGATATAACGATCGTCGACAACCTGATAAGGGCGATGCCGAACCTGATATCGGAGATGAAGGACCTCAAGGAGGGGCTGAAAGAGGGCACGGTCTCCCGGAAGGACCTGGAAAAGATCGTCTCGGACCATTCCAACGATGACAACCTCAAGGGGATCCTGAGGTCCATATCGGAAAGGTTCTCCTGAGTACGGGGAAAAATGATATCTATCCATTGAATGATAACCACCCGGACATATTGGTTCCACGAGGGATTATCTATGGACAAGTGGAGATGTATCGCGTGCGGTTATATTTACGATCCGGCTAAGGGCGACGATGACGGCGGCATTGCACCAGGAACTCCCTTCGCAGACCTGCCAGATGACTGGCAGTGCCCCGTCTGTGGCGTTGGAAAGGACATGTTCGAGCAGATCTGATCCATGAATGCAGATCCCTGGTCCGATCATCCATGCCCGTTCTAGGAGCCCACGTCAGTATTGCCGGTGGGATTCACAATAGCATAGCCAGGGCCCTTGACCTTGGCTGTGATACATTCCAGATATTCACAAGGAACCAGAGGCAATGGAAGTCTCCCCCCCTTCCTGATGAAGAGGTACGTATTTTCAAAGAAACGCTGTCAGGTTCAGGACTGGGACCGGTCCTGGCACACGATTCATACCTGATCAACCTTGGCGCACCGGAGGAACACGCCTTCGAAAGGTCAGTGAACGCATTCACTGAGGAGTTGATGAGATGCTCGAGATTGGATATCCCCTACCTCGTGACCCATCCCGGATCACACCTCGGTTCAGGAGTGAAGGCAGGGACAGAAAGAGTGATCGAAGGATTGGAAATGGCCTTCTCCAGGCTGGATGAAATGGAAGAAGGTGACAGGGTAACGGTCCTGCTGGAAACCACTGCGGGACAGGGATCAGGACTGGGGAGCAGTTTCGAGGAGCTGGAGAATATGAGAAGGGGCAGCTCCAGGCCCGAAAGGATCGGGATCTGTTTGGATACCTGCCACGTCTTTGCAGCGGGCTACGATCTTTCAGACCCCCGGGGATATGAAGAGATGATGGGGGACTTCGATGATATTCTTGGTCTGGAGGTGCTCAAGGCTTTCCACCTTAACGATTCCTTGAAGCCTGCCGGATCCAAGGTGGACAGGCATGCGAAGATCGGAGAGGGAGAGATAGGGATCGGAGGTTTCTCACTTATGATGAATGACCACAGGTTCGCCGAGGTCCCTATGGTTCTGGAAACGCCCGGAGGCGATGAGAACTATTCGAGGGAGCTATCTCTTCTTAGGTCCCTTTTTCTCGGGTGATACCATATCGTCCATCGCCGCATGATCGCTGCCGATCATGTATGCGTTGGACATCACGGAATCCTCACCCAGGTCAATGGGGTCATCCTCCATTTCGAAAAGGAGGGAACCTTTCTCCATCTCCAGGATATCGCTGATTAAGCCCATTCCGGGATCCGTTCCCTGAACTTCAACATCATTCCTTTCCGCCCCCCCGGGGCAGAACCCTTTTCTGAAGAACCTCAGGGTCTCGACCTCTTCCAGTATCGGACGTTTGTAACCAAGGTGCAGGTTCTCCGTGCCGGTCCTTTTCAGCTCTTCGAGGAGGTCTTGGTGCAGATCGTCCGGTATGGACAGAATGGATTTGGACTGGAGCAGCATCTCACATGACCATTTATCCTCCGGGTCCTCGACATGCTTGACCGCGAGATACCGATAAAGATCGAGAACGTCCTTCCTGGACATGACCGCGCCTGTATAAGGATTGACGACATACCCCTTTATCTCGCTCTTGAAGAGCGTGAGCAGACCATCTCCCTCGCGATCCATGATCTCACTTCGGATGCCCCGGCAGCCTCTACCGGAAGGATTTCGACCCAGACTAATAATGTTTTATTCACTACTTACACCTTTTGAGAGGGTTCATTTAATGAACATTGATATGGATACCACATCGGTAAGTGATGATCTCGGGCATGGTGTGAAGATGAGGGACCAGGGAGTTCTCGTAACTGGCGGTGCCGGTTTCATCGGTTCGAACCTCGTCGATCTGCTTATGGAGACCGGCCATACAGTCTATGTCCTGGACGACCTCTCCACCGGGAAGATGGGAAACATCCAGAGGTGGCTTTCGGAGGACAACTTCAATTTCATCCAGGGAGACATCAGGACCCCTCTGGACCATGTGCTTACTCCTCACAAACTGGGGGGCGGGCCACCGATAACGACGGTTTTCCACCTCGCCGCAAGGGTGGACGTCACTTCCTCATTTCAAGATCCCAGGCTCGACCTCGAGGTCAACTATTTGGGAACGATGAACGTCCTGGACCATGCGGTGAGGTCCGGAGTGAAAAAAGTGGTTTTCACATCCTCTGCAGCGGTCTACGGGGATACGGACCAGCTTCCGATCAGTGAAATGGCCCCCCTTGGACCGTTGTCCCCGTACGGGCTTCACAAGATGGCCTCCGAGCACCTGATGGAGATATACCGCCAGCAGTACGGATTGAAGTATGTAACAGCAAGGCTCTTCAACGTCTTCGGACCAAGGCAGGACCCGGGTAATCCATATTCGGGGGTCATCTCAAAGTTCATCCACCGATCCATCAAGGGGGAGCCTTTGCTGATCTACGGGGACGGGGAGCAGACCCGGGACTTCATTTACGTCCGGGATGTTGCCGAGGTCCTGTTGAAGGTCGCATCGTCCGAACTCATCGGAACATTGAACGTTGCTACCGGGAAGGAAACCACTGTCAACGACATCGCCGATACGGTTGCCAGAATATCCGGCAAGGAGCTTAGGAAGGTGAATCTTCCCGAAAGGAAGGGTGAGATCAAAAGGTCCGTTGCAGACGTTGCAACACTCAGGGAAAAGCTCTTCCATGAGGAAGCGACGGATCTAAGGGAAGGCCTGAAAGAGACATCGAGGTGGCTGGAAAAACAGTTTTGAAGGGTGTTCCATTGAAGCCAGGCGTCAAGCGAACAAAGCTCCATTCGGATGAACAGATCCTCCTCTTCCTCTCCGAATTCTCGGGCAAAAGGGACCTCTGGGACGTTCCCCAGGAGGTCTCCCAGAAGGGGCTCGCGAAAAGGCTCGGGATCCTGGAGAACAACGTATCGCGCTCCCTGAAGCGGCTGGCTGCGGACGAACTCGTGGAATCATCCTTGAAGCATGTGAAAGGGGAGAAGCGAAGACAGAAAGCGTATTTCCTAACGCAAAAGGGGGAGAAGGTGGTCGAAGGATTGAGGGGCCGTCTCGAGCAGCTTTCCATCATGGTCGTCGTTGACGGAGAAATGAGCAGGACCCCCATTTTGCGGGCTTATAAGAAGGCAAGGGAAGCAGGAATGGGACTCTCCCTTGCGGAGCTCTACATTCACAGAAGCAAGAAGGACCAGCCTATCGACCTCACACCCGGATGGGAACCCCTCAGGGAGGGTCCCTCTCTTTTCGGGAACTACCAGATGCCCCTCCATTTCTTCGGAAGGGAAGAGGAGCTTGCCTTCATTGAAGATCATCTCCGGTCAAAGGCAGGGGTTCTCATAATTTGGGGCCTGGCCGGCATGGGAAAGACATCGCTCGTCCTCAAGGGCATGTCGGAATCCGCCGTAAGGGCCGGTTATGTTCGCTGCGAACCCTGGACGGACAGGGTGGAGCTTGCGAACGAGATCTCCTGGGTCCTGTCGCAAATGGGATTCGAGGAGGATGCCATGGAACTCCTCAAGGAGGATGTTTCTCCAGGGCAGTTGACCAGGAAGATCCGGTCCGTCGCATCATCCGCGAAGGGTCTGACCCTGATCATAGATGACCTGCAGAAGACCGGAGGGGGGCTGGATGTTTACATGGAAGGACTCTGCAAAGCTTCCATGGAGGTCCCGGGGCTCAAGGTGATCATTCTGACGCGGGAGAGACCGTCGTTCCTTGACCCCCGTTACGAGGTACAGGGAAGTGTACGAACGCTCGAGCTCAAGGGACTGGACCTTAAATCCGTAGCCCTTATGATCAAGGAAACAGGAAGGGGGGGCGATATAGGTGCGGTATGGGACATGACGAAAGGGCACCCGCTGCATGTCGAGCTGATAACGAGCTCCATGGGTATCGCCGGAAGGACAAGGTTCGGCGAGTTCCTCGACCAGGAGGTCCTTGCACCTCTTCCACCCCAGCAGAAGAATGCCCTGAAACTAGCCGCCCTCGCAGGGATACCAATCCATCGCTCCCTGGTGGGAAGAACATCCCCGGAGGACATAGATATTCTCGAGAGAAAGGGATTGCTCAGGGATATCAGGGGCGGTCTTCTATTCATCCATGATATCATATCCGACCACCTGAAAACCACCATCCCGACCGAGGAAAGGGGGAGGTTCCTGGATGAGATAACCGCTTACCAGCTGGCGGTCATCCTCAGGATCTGGGCGGATGGACCGGAGCTGATACAGCCGGAAAGACTGAAGGAGATCGGAACTTCCGCTGCTGTAAGGGAGATGATCGGGGAACATTACTCGATGATAGTCTATGAGGACGATCCGAACCTCAGGGACCTTTTCAAGAACTACCTCGACAATGCCATCGGCAGGTTCATTGAAACGGGCGATAAGGAACTTGCCCTTTCCACGTTAATGGTGCTCAACACCATGTCCGGCGTGGGAAGAGGGAAGGTCCTTCTCGGCCCGATCCTCAAGCTGGAAAGAGCAAGATTATCCGATGAGCAGCTTTTCACCCTCCGGATGCAGAAGGCGATCATAGAGACGATCGAGGGAGAGATGGTATCGGCTTCGAGGACCCTCGACCTGATCGAGGCCACCTACAAGAAAAGCCGTATCAAAGGAAAGGACCAGGCGGTGTTCCAGCATATCAGGGGAAAGATCTCAAGATCGCAAAAGAGGTTCGAACAGACCATATCGGCGCATAACAAGGCAATAGAGACATACGAAGGCCTCGGGGACAGGATAGGGGCTGCGAAGGAAAGACTGCACCTGTCAAAGACGCTACACCAGATGGGAGAGGCGCAAAAAGCCTTCAAGGAAGCCATCAGGAGCGCTGCCGAATACGAGAAGGCCCTGGACAGGGTGGGGGAGGTGTATGCTTGCCTGCAGGCGTTCAGATCGGCAAGATCGATCGGCAGGGATGAAGGGGCCAAGAAATGCCTGAGAAGGGCAAGGGAAGTATCCAGGTCCATCGGGGACAGGAGATTGCTGGCGCTGATAGAGCTCGAGGAGATCATGCTCTCCGATGACCTTCCTGACAGGAACTCCCTTGAAAAGGTCAGGACCATATGCTCGCAGGTTCCCCCGGAAGACCGGACCATGGTCGTGAAAGGATACCTGGCGATCGCGAGGGAATACGACATCTCGGGAAGGAGCGAGGACCGGGAGCTCGCATGTACATGCCTGCAGCTCGCCTGGGAAATTGTCTCGGAACTGGAGACAATGACCCGGGAAGAGGTTTTCATAAACAGGGATGACTACCTGCTCAACCTGGTCGACCTGCTGGAGCAGGTCCTGGCGCTGGAAGAGAACATCGGAATGAACGAGAGAGCTAAACTGTTCAGGAACACTGGACTGCCTTTCCTGGACCCGAGAAAAGATGATCCGAGGGAAGAGATCCTCGAAAGGACGATCAAGACCTACCGGGAACTGGCGGACATCCAGCTGAGAGGTCTCAGGGAAACGGGCGGGGACCCGAAAAGGTACGACAATGCCATCGAAGGATCGCTCCATGCCCAGCTTCTTCTTGGAATCCATCACAGGGACAGGGGAAGGAAGAAGAAGGCGCGGGAGACCTTTAAAAAATGCAGGAGCGACCTTGCAGATTACGAAAGGGCCATCACGACGATACCGGACCATCTGGTCTCCTTCGACCTGAGGAAGGTGAAGGAGGTACTCGAGGAGAACAGGTCCGCATCCGAGAGTGAGAGGATCTGATATTTTTAGGACCGCATTTGATAGATTAAAGGAAAAACTGCTCCGACCTTATATATCGATCTCAGCGGAAATGCTCCTCCAAGGAGGAAGAACACCTCCTGAGGAGGTTGCACGAATGAAGAAGAAAATGATGGCGGCAAGCGCCCTGGGACTTGTCCTCGCGCTCCTTGTCACCTCGACCTCGATGGTGATCGGGAATGAGGAGATGGGCCCAGAGACAGTGACCGATGGGTATGAAGAACTCGACTTTGATGGATATCTCGAACTCGACGGGTCTGTGGATGAAGAGATCGACGATGTTCCGGCCAACACCTCTTCCACGGCCCCCAGGTTCGGGCCGCTCGTCAAGAGGGCATACGGGTTCCTTACAAGGGATTTCGTCGGGTCCCACTCGGAATGGGAGAAGCTCCCGGGTGTGAAGACCATCTTCACCGCGAACTCGTCCGGTGAGTGGATGTACAATGCACTTCCCAGGATCAATGCCACAGGCGAGGCAAGGATCGTGGACGAGGACGGGGACGGATATCCCGAACTTGTAATATGGAAGCATTATTCGAGAGGAAGCAATGCGACCGTCCAGGACCTCAACCTCACAAGGGAGGAGATCGCTGAACACCTGGAAGCGGTCAACCTTTCAGGTATCATGATCTCGTGGATGAAGGGGTTCACCCTTGTCTATATCGACCGCGATGGGGACGGAAACCCGGAAATGATACAGCTAACTGTTGTCCATTTCTTCAAGGTCGGAAGGAGCACGGATGCTGCTCCGAGGATCGAGCGCTCCTTCAGGTGGACCGGAAGAGCAAGGGACAGGGATTCAGACGGCGACTGGGAGGTCCAGGAGTTCCATACCGGAACGCATCTGATGGTAAACCTGAGGCTTGATCGGAACCCGGAGCTTGTGAAGTACCACAATGCGGACTACATTAGAACGGACCATGGAGGCAGGCCGATGTGGGACAGGATCAGTGCCAGGGCATCCTCCGGCAAGGTTATCGACCGGAACTCCGATGGATACCCGGAGTCGAAGGAGAGAAGGTCCGTATCGGGTATTTACAGGGACGGCGACGGCAACGGATGGCCCGAGATAATAAGGATATCCATAGGAAAGACCGTTTCAAGGGACGCGGACTCCGATGGCAATCCCGAACTCGGGAACACGACCAGGGCATCGCTTATCTTCCTGGACCGCAACGATGACATGGATCCGGAGCTTGTCCGGATCTCCTTCAACGACACGACCCGGATCGACCGGAACTCCGACGGGAGGGTCGACCTCATCAAGATACATAGGAAACAGTTCGTCTGGATCGACAGGAATTCCGATGGAATACCGGAGAGGGTAGTGAGAAAGGAGGTCTGGGAGGAACGGCGCCCCGGCTCGGACATCCCCGAGGATGAGGGGAAACCTGAAAGGAACGGGGAAACCGAAGTGGAACGGCCCGATGTGAACGAGGGCGGGACGGAACAAGACAGGGAGCAGAAACCCGACCCCGTGGACGAGAATAGAGAGATGGAGAGGCAACTAAAAAGTAGGGCCTGATATTTTTATGAATTGGGGCGGGTCCTTGGACCCGCTCCTTCTTTCCTTTATCGGAGGCAAGGGATGAAGAAGAAGATGCTAGCCGCAACCGCATCCTTTCTCATTCTGATCCTTACAATTTCCATGGTCCTCTTACCATTCGTCTCCGCCCAGGACCGTGTCGATAGCGTACAGGTGACAGAGCGGCCTTCGATACCGCACGAGATCACGCGCGGAGAAACACGGGAGCTTGGCGGGGGAACCTACATCAGGATAGATTTCGGGGAGAAGGGGACGCTCGTTTTCCTCTGGGGAACCAGGGCTGACAGGGGTCCCATTACGGTCATAACCAGGGGGGTGGACATCCTTGGCCACAGGGCCATGGATAACGGGACAAAGGCCCCCATTTTAAGCGAATCCGTCACCCTTTACAGACTGGAATCCCTCGTTGAGTTCGAGGATGCGAACCGCAACGGTATCTTCGATCCATCCCCAACGGCCTCCTCTGTCGACCAGGCTTCCACCGACAGGATCGTCAAGGCAGCATCGCTTGAACTTGCATGGTCATTCCGGCAGAGGGCCCCCGTGACAACGAGGGAGGGTCTCGAATGGACCTTCTCCCTCGAGGCAAGGAACGTGTCCTACACAAGGGTAGCGAGCGATACGGCATCCCTTACGGCAGCGTCCGTAAGGCCTTCGACCTTCGTCGAGAGCATCCGGTTCGTGTTCCATTTGAAGGCGAGCCTGAGCAGCGAGAAGAGATCGATCGTGGACCTCAGGACGGAAGCTGTCTCACCCACGGTATCGACCGCTGTGAGGGAAAAGGGATACGAACTGGAGAAGCTGAACCTCACAACAAAGATGGACCATGTCATAACCGGATGGGACTTCTCCGCGGACAACAAGAGACCCACACTGATGCTGAAGTTCGGACTGCATTTCGGCAGGACCATCGATCCCTCCCTTGGACGGGAGCTTCTCGAGTTCGTCAGATCCAGGCTCGACGGCGATGCAGCCGTCTCCATGGCATCTTCGGAGGGTGCGTCCAAGACCCTGTGGTCCGAGGGAAGGGACGAGGTCCTCGTGAAGAAGATTGACACCACCGGCAGCGGCGAGGTCTCCATGGGGATCGAAAAAAGAGAGCTTTTGAAGTTCTTCTGGGCAGACCTCGTCGAGGAGGTCAATGACGAAGGCGGCAGAACACTGAGATCAAGGGTCCAGTTCACGAACATATCGGTGATCGGGCCTCTCGATCCCATCTGGAGGAACAGCTTCCTGAAGTCCAGGACCGGTGTCGGAGTGACACTTTGGGGTCAATTCGTTTACCCGAGGGCCGATAACATCCACCATGATCCGGGCATCCAGGTGAGCGGTTGGAGCGTGAAGAAGCCTGAAGGGAAGGTGACAAAAGGTTTCTGGGAGGAGACGGGGGAGCTGATCCTGGAGAAGCGGTGGCCGGCGGTATTGATCGTCCTTGCCCTGGTCCTCCTGGTGGTCGTTGCGGTTGGTAGCGCTCTTTCAAGGAGAAGGTTCGACCAGGGGGACGAAGAGCTCAGGAGGGAGGAGGAGGAAGAGGTCTTTGTGGTGAGGGCGAGGAAGCGCGACTGGGACAAGCTCCGCCCGAAATAGAGGGTCGGAGATAATAATGACGACAGGTTATTATCCGATGAAACTGGTTTTTTGTTGATGCCCCAGGACCTATCTGGAAGGAGGAGCCTCACGAAGGAGGACAAGATCCGGTTGAAGAAGCTCCAGAAGAAGAAGGAGCTTCTTGGATTGTACAGGGAGAAGAAGATCACCGAGGAGCAGTTCGTCAAGGGAATGAACAAGCTCGGATATTCGGCGGATGTCGAGAAGGTCCTGGCCTTCAAGAAGTTCATAGCGGAGCAGATCCAGGCCTTCGAGAAGATGGACGTCAGCGGGGCGAAGGAAGGAGAGTACCATTTCGATCCGAACGAGTCCAAGGCCGAACTTCCCAGGGACGAGTTCGGCAACGTCATCACCGATTTCTCGGTGATTCCGAGACCGGCCGCCCAGGCCCACATTTCCGAGACCTATACCCAGCCGAGAATGGTCTCCGCCAGACCACCGCCGTCCACTACGTCCGCCAGGGGGCCCCTTTTCGGAGACAACCTGTTCGATGGCGAGAGGGCTTCAAGGAAGAACGAGCCCAGGAAGGAGATCCCCAAAGCGACCTTGAAGCGGGACGTCCCCCTGGGTCCGACAAGGATATCGAATAGGCGGAGAAGGGGAATGGACCTTGAATGGGACGAGGATGAGGAAGAAGAAGAGTTCGAGATCGACCTCGAGGACCCGGAGCATGGTTGGTGGGACGATGAGGAATGGGAGCTTGACTGGAGCGATGAGGACGAGGACGAATGGGAGGACTGGGAACTGGACGACGAGGACGAGGAGGAGGAGGACGAGTGGGAGATGTGGGAGCACCGGACGGACAATAAGAGGACCCAGGGGAAATTGACCATCGAATTCGAGGATGATGAAGAAGAAGAGGACGACGAGGACGTCTACGATCCCGTGAAGTACTACTGGGGCGGTGAGGGCGAGGAGGACGATGAAGAGGAGGAGGACGATGATTGGGACGATCCTCCCAGGTCCCGCAGAAGAAGGAATTATTAATAGCGATGTGAATCCTGCCCGACCGAGGTGCTCGAAATGGAAGACAATGAGGACCAGAGCAGCGAGCAGGATGCAAAAGAGGCCCAGAGAGAGCTGGCCAGACTTTTATCCAACGTGAAGGATATGACGGTATACAACCTATCTGTCCTGGCCTCCCAGGCCTGGCATCATCTTGGGCTTGTCCCGATCCCTGGAGTCGAGGAGCCGAAGATGGACCTGGAGCAGGCGAAGCTGGCGATCGACCTGTTCGATGCGAACCTGAAGGTGCTCTCGCCAAGCCTTGACAAGGATATCGATAAACAGTTGAAACAGACCCTGGCCGACCTGCAGCTCAACTACGTCAACAAGTCCAAGTGAGGATCACTTATCCCTCGGAGGGGGCCGGGTCCTGCTTCGGTTATCAGACCTTCCGGGAGAAGGGCGGGCCGACTGTTGGTTCGAAGCCTCTTCCGCCTCAAGTTGGGCAAGATACCTTCTCCTGCTGACGATATAGGCAATTATGAAGCCGGTACCGACCACGAACAATCCCAGGGAGAACGCTACCCACAACCAGGGGAATTCCTTGTTCTCGATGCTCCAGTCCACATTGTAATCGACCTGGGAGGCCCTGGACATCACTTCCTCGGTGGTCATGGACGAGTCACGGTAGATCGCTATGATAAGGAAATAAGTGTCGGGGTCACCTATCCTTATCGAACGGTCGAAGGAGGTGGTGTTCCTCTCCGAGAAGTTCTCGACGACCTGGAACGTGACGTTCATATCGGATACGTTCTTCCCGTCCAGTATCTCCTGCACGTCGACATCCTCGCTCTCAACCCAGTCAGAGTAGGCATCCTCTCCCTTGATGAGGAAGATGGAGACAGGATACGGGGACGCTTCGATGCTTGCTTCCAGACGGAGCCTGTCCCCCGAGTTAAACTCTATCCTGAACTCTATGTACCTCTCGATGTTGACGTCCTTTCTTCCCTCCTCGGCACCGATGGCGCCCGGGGTTGATGATATAAGCAGGATGAGGAGGGATGCAAAGATCAGGACGGCCCCGTATCTCATGGTCATTCAGAAATTGGGCCTGTTATTATAATTTATGGGGGAAACACGAATCGAAGCGCTTCATGTGAAGAACGGACCTGCAGGGAGATCAGGCTTCCATTATCCAGTTCATGAAATCGAGCTGGTTCCTGACGTCGGATGAGAAGGAGTTGAAGGCGTCCACTCCTTTTTCTGTCATCGAGTACAGGAGAGACCTGCCGGCCTGTCTTTTGACGACATAGCCGTGGACCTCGAACTCGTGGAGCACGGGATAGACCGAACCGGGGCTGGGGACCCATTCACCCTTTGTTATCTCCCTGATCCTGTTTATCATATCGAGACCGTGCATCTCACCCTCTTTGAGGCATCTCAGAAGCGCAAGCTTGAGGTTGCCCCGATAAAGGTTGCACCCCTCCTGCAGCTCACTCGAAGAGCCGAGAGGTCCAAAGGATACTACTTCTCCCATAATCTTCAACATAGAGTTGATTTCGATTCGGGATATGGTGGTTGTCCCATACTTGTTAGGGAAATCGTCTGCCGATGATGATATTTTGCCCGTCCGGCCAATCTGCAGATTATAAATACCTTCGAAATCCATCATGAACGGGAGGTGTTCTTTTGGCCGAGATATTCGACGTTCATGAAAAAAAGCTCGAGATAACACAGAATTTCAAGAAGACACCGATTACGAAGGTCAACGACCAGTATGTTGGGCTCGCCTGGTTCGAGGGAGAGTACAAGCTTCACCGCCACAATGTTGACGAGTTCTTCATGGTCATGGAAGGCCATCTGACGATAGAGGTCGAGGGGGAGATCATCGAGTTGGGGCCCCAGTTCTGCATCAACATCAAGGCAGGGGAGAAGCACAAGACGAAGGCTTCCAGGAAGACACTTGTCGCCATCTTCGAGCCGCAGAAGGTAAAGATAGAATGGCTTGAATGATCTGGCCTCAATCCTCCAAGTCGGATTTTCCTTTATTTTTTGATACCTTGATCAGAGATAGGATCAGGAACGGAAGTATCAGTAAAGGAGCTATGTTCCCGACGAAGCAGGCGCCCCCGAACCACCACTCATCGTAGTCTCCGGTGGCTCCAACGATGGCGACAGCGATCGCTCCTATCAGACCCATTACGAAGACAGTAGATACCATGATGATTCCGACTACATAGGGGGCCTTCTTCCTACCGACCTTCTTTGAGATGATCGTTATCAATAGCAGCACGAAGGTCGCAATGAAGAGGAACATCGCGCAGAACATGAAAGGGCCGGATATGATGTGGAAGAACGTCAGGTATTCCCAGGTCTCCACCCCGGCATAGGAATTGTTCCAGTAGTAGCCTCCGAACTCCCAGATGGGAAAAAGAACGGACGCTATGAATATGAGCACAATTGCCAATATGATAAAAACCAGCGGCCTCCTGTCCATAACTATGACCCCCAATGTCCGGAGAACATAGAGGTTTCATGGGTTTTTCCGTTTTCTGGTTAACATGAGAACTGATATGGCGAAAGCTGAGAGAGTGAGGAGGACTGTGAAACCCGGGGAATCATCGTCGTCATCATCCGAGGTGTCATCATCGGAGGTATCGTCATCGGTCGTGTCATCGTCGGTGGTATCATCATCGGCGGTTTCCCCATAGGGGGTCTGGTCCTCTCCGAAAAGGTAGTTCACCCCGTCGGATACTGTAGTGCCCGGGAATCCCTGGGTCGCGGTACCGGTGAAATCCTTGACCTCATCGTATCCCTGGAAATAGATCGCCGGGATGTGAACCGTGAAGGTGGAGCCGCTGATGACGTACTCCCCTACAGTAAGCGGGGCTATGCTCGTTTCGTTGTTGATGGTAACGAAGCTGTCCTTGCCTTCATCCATACCGGTAAGCTGTATCCCGATGATCGCGGTCTCCTCGTCCCCGTTGAGGTCCAGTCCGAATCCGTACCAGTTGTGCTGGTCCTCTCCGTATTCAGCTACTATGCCCCCCTTGACCGTCATGGTTATGGTCACATCGGGGAATGAGGATTGGTCCACCTTCACCGATAGTATGTC
>JBLIRH010000002.1:0-93014 GCA_049472215.1 Thermoplasmatota archaeon
CTCCTCAGGATGATGCCTCTGAACAGTATGACGACGATGATGACACTGTGCCGATCAACGACAGGGATGGCGATGGTGCCAATGATGGTTCAACGGTCGGAGATGATGATACCAACAATTACTATGATGACGATGATGACGCCGTTAGCCCGTCAGAAGGTGAGAAGAGGAGCGACGGTGGCCCAATAATCGATTTCTTTGATGGTGATGATGATACAGCTGAAAATGCCTCATCCATCCTGATCATACTTGTGCTCTTCATAGTCATACCCGTAGTTATTGGCCTCATTATATTCGGTTACTCGAGGATCAGGAGGGAAGACCTTCTGAACCAGGAGAACCGCAAGAAGATCTACGACCATATAATGAACAATCCGGGCGAGCACTTCAGGGGACTCCAGAGGGCTGTTGACCTCGAGGTCGGGGTCCTCTCACACCACCTCAACGTGCTCGAGAAGGAGCAGCTCATCGTATCGGAGCAGGACGGGAACAACCGCTGCTTCTGGGCTGCCGGTGTGAAACATGACACCGACAAGGTCAGGCTCTCGAGGATACAGGAGAACATCCTAAAGGAGATCCACAGTGAACCCGGCATCACCCAGTCCCAGATAGCAAAGAAGATGGGGATCAGCAGGAAGGTCGTCTTCTACCATGTGAAGTTCCTCAGGAACTCGGGCGTGGTGAGAGAGGAGAAGGACAAGAAGCACTCCCATTATTATGAGAGAGAGTGATATCAGAAGAGAGGCAGGTTACGGGTCATTGGAACCCTGTGGGCCTGCCTCATTTTTCTTTCTGAACCTGAGATGATTAACTTTAAATAAACCCCACAGATAGGGTCGGCCTCTCAAAGTTACCCCGGTCTGGTCCACATGGAAGCATTTTTGTTCGCAGGAGTTACATGGTTCATTACAATATTTTCCTTTTTCATCGCGATAAATTGTATAAGAAAGGGAAGACAGTATTCAAGGCCCTTTTTCTTCCTGATGCTCGGGCTTTCGATCTGGACCCTTTTCTATGGTCTTCAATTGATCTCGGGGCCCCTATATCTCAAGATCATCTTTCTTAAGCTCCAATATCTTGGAGTGCTCACGATCCCTGCATCGCTCCTTTCCTTCTCCCTGAAATATTCCGGCTCCATCCGGAAGATGCATCTGTCAGGAATTCTCCTCCTCTCCTTCGAACCATTGATAATTTTCATCCTCATTCTTTCGAACGACTACCATCATCTGTTCTGGAGCTCTCACAATATAATTGAACGCAGTTCTATGGAGTACCTTTCGAACGAGTTCGGGATCCTCCTTTGGATCAATGTGATCTATTCGTATATCCTGATATTTCTGGCCACCATCCTACTACTTCTGACAGCCTGGAAGAAATCCACGATGTTCAGATTGCAATCGGGTCTCTTGACCCTGGGTATCCTGTTCCCTTGGATAACCAATATTGCTGTAACTTTCGATAAGAACCTTTTCTCTGGCTTCGATATCACCATCATCGGATTCCTGATGACCGGGATATGCATCCACCTGGCAATGATCAAGTTCAATCTCCTGGACATCACTCCAATTGCCAGGGACTATATGATGGACCGGATGGCAGATCCCGTGATCGTCCTGGACCAGGATGGAAGGATGGTCGAGGCGAACAAAGCGGCTATCGAATACCTGAATGTTCCATACAACAAGGCCATAGGGAAGGTCCTGAGCAAGAGCCATACGGACAAGGAGGACGTCTTCTCTCATCTCCAGAAATTGAAGGAAGGAAAGCATGTCCTCAAGCTCGGAAGCGGTAGTTCCGAAAGGTACTACGAGATCGAAAAGATCCTGGTGACCGAAGTGATCATCAAGAATTACCATTACATGATACTGATAAAGGATATCACCGAACAGAAGAAGATGGAGATGGAGCTCCTCAGGTCAAGGGAAGAACTGGAGGCAAGGGTCCGGTCAAGGACCCGGGAGCTCGAGAACCTCAACGTTTCCCTCCGAAAGGAGATCAGGCAGAGAATAGATGCTCAGGATAGGACCGAGAAGGAATCCAAAAGAGCAGAGCTGTATCTCGACCTTCTTGGCCACGATATCGGCAATATAAATCAAGTGCTGTTCGGATGGGTTCAGATAATCAAGCACAAGTTCAAGGAGAACAGGGACCTCATAGAGTATACCAACATCCTTGAAGATACCCTTCTCAGGTCCATAAATCTAGCAAAGGACATACAGCTTATCCACAGGATCGAGGATACGGCTCCCAGGCGATACCCGATGAACCTGGGTATCATGCTCGATAACAGTCTGAACGAGGCAAGGTCCCTGCTCCCGAACAAAAGCTTCAAAGTGGTCCGCCAGAGGAACGGGGAGGATATCGAGGTCCTTGGGGAACCGGTCCTGGAAAAGGCCATCACCAATATCATCCACAATGCTGTGAGGGTCCAGAAGAAAATGGACCCTGTTGTTGAGATAAGGGTCAAGGACCACAAGGAGAGGATCAGAGTGGAGGTTGCTGACCACGGACCAGGTGTCTCGGATGATTACAAGAAGGAGATGCTGGAACGGGGTCTCAAGGAGGGGCAGAAGTATCTAACAGGCGTAGGTCTCATCCTCTCAAGGACCCTCATTGAAAGATATCAGGGAAGTTTGCATGTGGAAGATAGGGTCAAGGGAGATCCTTGCAAGGGCGCCTGCTTCGTCATCACCATGCCAAGGACCTGAACGGTTTTGCGACAATTTGAAATACCGGCCCAGGTTTCGAACTCACATGTTCCTTATTCTGGACACCTCGGCCTTCCTTTCGGGGATGATCAACTCCATTCCCTCAGGCTATGATAAGGTTCTCATCACCTCCGGTGTCAGGGACGAGGTTGGAAAAGGGGCCCCATCGAGAAATTTGGAGAACCTGGTATCTGCGGGACTCCAGATCAGGGACCCGTTAACTCTTGAGAGGGCCCAGGAAGCAGCCAGGTCCACCGGTGACATCGATAAACTATCGGAGGCCGATCTATCATTGATCGCCCTGGCCATCGAAGTGGTGGACGTAATGGTAGTTACGGACGATTTCAGGGTCCAGAACGTTTTGAAGAGCCTTGGGATAAGCTTCCTGCCGGCTGGAGAGATCGGCGACAGGACCATATCAGCGGCCTGGTCCTGGACGCAAAGGTGCAAGGGGTGCGGCAGGTTCTTCGATGAACCACAAAAGAAGGATGAATGTCCCGTATGCGGCTCGCTGGTCAGGAAGTACCGGAGAAAATGATGTTCAGGTCAGGGGTAGGATCGTGAGGTTAGGGTAACCGACCTCAGGATCGGGCATCAGCGCGAAGATCCCGGTTTCCGGCTTGACCCCGTAGAAACACGGTATGGAATTTATCTTCACCATCCTCAGATATACGTCGGACATGTTCCTTATTCCCTGACCGATCTTCAGACCGGGCTTGGCCACCCCTATCCCGAGGGTCTTGGTCACCTTCGTTTTCGAGACCCCGGTCAGGAGATGTCTTAGTGTCAGTGATTCCCCGATCAGGTATTCCATCGTGTCGAGACCAACGAAGTCCAGATATGGTCTGTCCTCGATCCCCCGGAGCTTATGGATTATCTCGAGACCCTTCTGCTGGAGGCCTTCCTTCCTGGTGGACCCCATCGGAACGATGTAGGACTTCGAAGAGGAGGTCGAGAAATAATCGAGGAAATAGAGCATTTCGTTCAGGGGAGCCTCATCGATGAAACCCATCAGATCGGCCCTGATGGATTCAGGATGCTCTCCAGCCGGGGGCACCATGAGCACACCGTTGCCATGATACAGGAAGTTCAGAAGAATGGGACGCAGCAGGAGGAAATACTCATCGGAGGTGATGTTGTCATCGACATCGAGGATGTTGTAGCTCCCTCTCTTATATCCCCCGCCCAGGATCCTGTCAAGACCTTCGAGACCCGTTGAGAAATGATCTTCAGTGTCCTCCGTCACAAGCCATTTCCCCTTTGGCACATCTTCGAACTTCCACGGCTTGAACGACCTGAAAGTACCCTGGTGGAGTGTGAACAGGTAGCTGGAATGATGTACCTGGACACCCCTCATCTTCTCGATAGTTAGTATGCGGTGCTTCCTGCCCTCGAGACTGCCGAAATCAATCTGTATCACGCCGCCAGCAAGATGATCAAGATAGGAAACCCCTTCCTTTTCCTGCACCATTATCGCCGAGACGTTGGTGGACTGGATCAGTGATACGATCTCCTTCATCTTCCTTTCAGGGTTCTCGTACTGCTCTGTTATCGCATCAATGGGGTCGAAGAGCATGAACCCGACGCTTCCCTTCATCTCCGTGTTCAGGAGGTCGAACTCCCTCTTGAACCAGTTCGGATCGGCCATCTTTGTGTTCCCATGATATGCCAGCAGGTTCTGGCTGGTGCTCTCATCCAGAAGCCACGGGAACTCCGACCTTAGCTGGTCCTTGTCCAGCCTGGGAAATATGGTCAGTCCCTTTTTGTTCTTGCAAAGGGCCTTCATACATTCAAGGGCAAAAAGCGTCTTGCCAGAGCCCGGGGGGCCCTTGATGAGCAGTATCTCTCCGACATTTTCCTTGAAAAAACTAATAATCTCCGGAGGGATATGCTCCATAGGCTCCGATGCCATAATATGAAATAAAGGGACTGGATATAATATAATTGTCGATGATATTACCTGGGACGATGAATAATATGCCAGACGAGGATGGGAAGACCGGCGAGGGGATCGAGATAAGGATCTCCCCCGATGCGGATGAGAAGACCAGGGAGAGAGCTAGCATGCTTGCGGAACTCTTTCAGGGACCGCTCTTCGCCAAGCTTGTAAGGGAGGCTGTCGAGGAGATGATCCTGGAGGGAAAGCTGGCCTATGACCTCGAGACCGATGAGTTCGATGTCCCTGAAGATATCGTGAAGAGATGGGGCACCAGGATGGAAAAGGATGTCTGGTCAAAGAAAAAAAAGGGGAAATGATCGACCATCATCACCCGCCGAACACCTCTCCAAGGTTCGGTACCACGATCCATAATGCAACTATAGTACCGAGCACCGCCTCTCCGACCATAAGACCTGTGGCCATCATGTAGGTTCCCATGATCTTGAAGGTCTTCATATCCTCCCCCCAGTTGTTCCTTTTCACGGCCGGCTCAAGATACCTCTTCTCCCATACGTCCCGGGCAATACCGCCGGCCAGCATGGGGATCTGTATGCCCAGGGGCAGATACATGCCGAGGCCGAAGGCAGTTCCCATCCCGATCAAGAGCTCGAGGAATACTCCGATGAATACACCGGCGAAGAAGAGCTTCCACTGGATAGCATTGGCGATGATGCCCTTCACGAAGATCGTGAAAGCATGGGCCTGTGGGGCCGCCAGGTTGAGGGTACCGTTCCCCAGACCTATGGAGAATATCACCGCGAAGATGCCGGAGATGATCGCACCTGGTATTATGCCAACCGTCACAGCCTTCACAAGGTCATGGGGACGGTTCCCGGTGTAAAGCCCGATCTTGAAGTTCATCACCACGTCGCCGGACATGGAGATCGCTGCCCCGAACACCGTCGTTCCTGCCAAGGCCATGATGATGACCTCGGATTGTTTCATATCTACACCGAAGACCGGAAGCACCCAGGTGAATACGATCATGAGGACCAGGAGCACCAGGAACGACGTTGCCGAAACAGGCTCGGTACCGGTCTCCCCCATCACCTTCACGGCGATTGCCCCCAGGAGGAATGTGAGAATGACAAGCAGGAACGAGAATACGACCGAGGCGAAGGGGTTGAAACCGCCAAATATGAATATCACTAGGACCGCAACGAAGGTTATGAAGGCCACCCATAGAATATGCGAGGAGGGCCATTCATACCATCCCTTCCCCCTTACATAAACCGCCTTGCTGTCGCTTCCCTCCTTCCTCATGGCAAATAGATCTGTGAAGACCGTTTTGAAGACCGGGAGCATCTTGATGAGGGCTGTCATGCCTCCACCCAGGATACAACCGATGGCCATCACCCTTGCCATCTCATATGCAGCGAAAGCTGGTGAAGTGGGTATCCCTAGGTAGGCAGAACCCTCGGGAAATGAAACGCCGTAGAACATGTCCATGAGGGATACGTCGAAACTCTCCTTGCTGTTGGCCCAGTAGAACGGTGCATGTGACCAAACGGCAATAGGAACCACGCAGAACCATGTGAACGCCGTTCCTAGGAAGATCAGAAATGCGGTCTTGGCCTTCATGAACCAGCCGAGACCGAACTGTATGGGGATAAGCGTCAGCTCGAAAAGGATAGCGCGCGGTCTCGGGGTGAACATGATGTTTCCTGCATAGTAGACATCACCCAGACCAAATGCCATTGCGATGCGGTCCATCACCGACATGTCAGAATTGAAGAACTGGAACCTGCCGTCCCAGGTGAAAAGCGGGAAATCCCGGAAGAAGGTGAATATGGCGGTCCCTCCGATCCAGGCGAAGGCCAGCCTGACGGAGGACCTTGCCTGTGCTGTTGCCTCGGCGGAAGATGCCCTTGAAAGGTCCAGTAGTTTGACCATGGCCTCGAAACCGGGTGTGGGGAGGGGGTCCTCCACCAGCCATATCCTTCTGAAGATGATGAAATACATCACCCCGAGGACACCGGCGATCATCACGGAGATTATCGCGATGGGCATGAGGGAGCTGAGAGAACCGTAATCCACCAGAAAATTGCCTTCAACCTTCTCGGCAGGGTCCAGGGCCAGGATGTAGATGGCAGGGAAGGTGAATACGAAACCGGTGCATATCATGGCGGCTCCGTTACTTGCCGTTGCTGCAATGTTCAAAGTGGGCGGGTTCCATCTGGCAGCCATGCCCAGCAGGTAGACCATATACCATGATCCTGCGACAACCATGCCTACTTTCAGCCCGACGTATTGATTTACCATGGCAAATAGCGCTCCGATGGCGACGGCTATCAGGACCTTCTTCCAGTCCCAGGCTGGTACGTCGAAGCTCTCCTTGCGGTTCTTTTCATCGAGATACTGTTCGAGTGCCCCTGTGTTGAAATTGATGAACATCTCGGGATCGAACCATTGGAGCTTACCGTGCTCGATCTTCTCGATGCCCCTTGGCGACAACGGCTGCCTGTAGGTTGACCTCCTTACCCTGGGCATGGCACCACCAAGAACACTGTCCCCCGGCCCCCAAGGGGGGCCAGATTTTGAAAGGTGATTTGCATATTTAATGTTTGGTCAAGCCTGGTGCCGGCAGTTGTTTTACATACCTTTGGATAAGGTTTTAAGTACCCTTTCCATACCCCCCTCAAGGGAAGGACTATCCCCCATGCAAAGGATGTGAAAGGACATGTTCACGGTCGAGGTTAAGGTGGGACTGAAAAAGGGTGTAAGCGATCCGGAGGGTTCGAACACACATAAATCCCTGGAGCTCCTTGGATTCGACGAGGTTGCTTCCGTCAAGAGCCTCAAGGTCTACAGGATGGAGGTCGATGCTCCGAGCCAGGATGCGGCCAGGGATCGTATCGAGGAAATGTGCAGAAAGATCCTGACCAACCCGGTCATCCACACGCATGAGATAGTGTTCCTGTGAGGAGTGCCGATGGACATATCTCACCTTTTCGAGGACCTCGGGCTCTCCGTTCCAGTGAGAAGGGTCAAGATCCTCAATGCTTCCGATGATGTGCTCAAAGCGCTCTCCGATCAACTTGCCATAGGCCTTTCCGTCGAGGAGATGGGCAGGATAAGGGAATATTTCGAAACGGAAGGACGCGAACCCAACGACATCGAGCTTGAAGCTCTCGGACAGGCATGGTCGGAACACTGCTGCTACAAATCCTCCAAATACTTCATGAAGAAGGCTTTCCTTGGAATAGACAGCGACCACTTTCTTATCAAAGGCGAGGATGCCGGGGTCGTCGAGTTCGATGACGAGCACGTTTACGTTGTGGGGCTGGAATCCCACAATCACCCCTCTGCAATCGGGCCTTACGGAGGTGCCGCAACAGGGGTCGGAGGCATAATCAGGGATGTCCTGTGCATGGGGGCACAGCCGATAGCCGTCATCGATCCTCTGTTCTTCGGGCCTCTGGATCTTCCCTACGAGAAACTGCCCGAGGGTGTAAACCATCCGAAGTTCATCTTCAACGGTGTCGTGGCAGGCATAAGGGATTACGGGAACAGGATTGGTATACCTACCGTTGCCGGAATGGTGAACTTCCATCCTGGCTATACCGGCAATCCGCTGGTGAACGTAGGATGCGTTGGTATCGGAAGAAAGGAGAACATGATCCATTCCAGGGTGGGTGGAGAAGGCGAGATCTACATACTTGCAGGTGGAAGGACGGGTAGGGACGGCATACACGGGGTCACCTTCGCATCAGCCGACCTTTCTTCTGACTCGGAGGAGAAGGACCGGGGCTCCGTCCAGCTGGGCGATCCCATCACCAAGGAGCCTCTCATACATTCCTGTCTCGAGATGAACGAGAAGGGGCTCCTCGGAGGAATGAAGGACCTGGGCGGCGGGGGTCTTTCCTGCGTCTCCGGGGAGATGGCGCTTTCCGGCGGTTTCGGGGCCGTCATCTATCTAGACAAGATACCATTGAAGGAGCCCGGACTTGCACCATGGGAGATATGGGTGAGCGAATCCCAGGAGAGGATGATGGTATCCGTGAGACCGGAGAATGTCGAGGAGGTCCTCCATATCTTCAAGAAATGGGATGTGGAAGCGAACGTTATCGGAGAAGTGGTGAAGGGGAAGCGTGTAAGTGTCATGTGGGAGGGAACGGAGATCCTGAACCTTGACCTGGATTTCTTTACCGCTGGACCGGAATACTGCAGGATATATGAATCAAAGTTCGTTGACAGGACCATTTTGGAGACCCCTTTCCCTGTTCCGGATAGGTCCGGGTTCGAGGCAGCTCTCCTGAAGATGCTTTCATTCCCGAACATCTGCGGGAAGGAGAGGGTATTCCGGACATATGACCATGAGGTCAGGGGAAGGACCGTTATCAAACCGGCTGTCGGCATGCCGTTCACCCCTGGGCCGTCTGACGCAGCGGTGATCAAACCTTTGGAAAATTCCGACCGCGGCATAGCCATTACCTCGGACGTTAATCCATACTATTGCGAGATCGACCCTTATCGAGGTTCACTTTCCGCCATGGAAGAGACCCTGAGGAACCTTGTCTCCGTAGGGGCCAGGCCACATTCCACGACCGATTGCTTGAACTTCGGGAATCCGGAAAAATCGGACCGCCTCGGAGATTTCGAGAGGGCATGCGAAGCTATAGGGGATTTTGCAAGGTTCTTCGAGGTACCTGTGGTATCGGGCAATGTCTCCCTATACAATGAATCCGAGATCGGCAAGGTTCCGCCAACACCGACTATAATGACCATCGGCATCATGGATGATATCAACAAGGCAACGACATCGGACCTCAAGAACGGGGGAAACATCATCTATCTCATCGGAAGGACAAGGCACGAGATGGGTGGATCTGCCTATTACAGGGAGATGGATGCAAGCTGCAGCTGCGTACCGGACGTGGACCTCGAGATCTCAAGAAGAACCATGGATGCAATTCTCGATCTCAATAGAGAACAGCTTCTGCAGTCTGTTCACGACCTATCCGAGGGCGGATTGGGGGTTGCCATATCGGAGATGTGTATCGGAGGACACATGGGTGCCGAGCTGAACATCATCGAGATCGGCTCGATGGAAACAAAGGAGAACGGGGTCCAACTGAGGAGTGATATCAAATTGTTCTCCGAGAGCAACTCGAGGTATCTGATCGAAATTCAGCTCCAGGACGCCGGAAGGGTCGAGGACGAACTCTCACGTTACGAGGTGCCATATATCAAATTGGGTACTGCGGGGGGTTCCAATCTGAAGATCACCGAAGGGGAAAGGTTACTCCTGGATATACCTGTGGATATACTCGACCATGCATGGCGAAACGGTCTTACGGACCTTCTGGAGGGATCGGGATGAAGGTCGACGAGGTAAAGGTCTGCATCCTCAGGATGGAAGGGACGAACTGCGAGCAGGAGACCTTCGATGCATTCAGGAGGCTAGGAGCATCTCCGGAGTTCGTTCATATCAAGCAGCTCGAAGGAAGGGATACCAACATCGGTGAAGAGAGGTCACTTGAGAACTTCCACATCCTGATGTTCCCCGGCGGGTTCTCCGCAGGGGATTACATAAGGGCGGGAGCTATCTTCGCAGCCAGATTGAAGGCGGCCGTTGATAAGGATATCGTCAGGTTCATCGAGGATGGAAAGGCGATCGGGGGCTTTTGTAACGGATTCCAGATAATGGTGGAGCTTGGGATCCTGCCGGCATTCGACTGTACGATGGCGGAACATCCGCAGGCTGTCCTGCATGCCAATGATTCAGGAAGGTTCGAATGCCGGCCAACATTGCTGAAGAAAACCAACAATGGAAAATGCGTCTGGACGACCAGGCTGGAAAAAGGATCGCTTCGATACATCCCCTCCGCTCATGCCGAGGGCAAGTTCATGCTTCCCCATGAGACACAGGAAAAAGAGGATGAGCTCTATGAGCGCCTCTTCCATGATGACCGTGTCGTCTTCCAGTATTCTGACCCGAACGGTGATATCACGGCCCCCTATCCATTCAATCCCAACGGAAGCAGGTTCAACATTGCCGGCATCACCAACGAGACCGGAACGGTATTCGGCATGATGCCCCATCCCGAGAGGGTCTTCTTCAGGAATACCCTGCCCCATTGGTACAGGAGAAAGATCGGTCCCGACGAAGGCGATGGAAGAGCTGTCTTCCAGTCCGTTCTGGACCATATTACAAAGAACTTCTGAACGAGATATGCACAGTTCCCGATCGTTGTTCGGGTCAAACCGACATGACGAGCCTGAACTGCTCCCTGATCACGGGTTCGGTCATGTAATCCTTCAAGCATTCTGCAAGCAGGTTGAAGAGACCGGTGTCCTGGAACCTCTGAGCATCCTCTTTCGTCTCCCAGAAACCGATGTCCAGCCCCTCGCCGGTCTCATCGTTCACGAACATCTCGGCCTTTATGAATCCATGCTGTCGTTTGGCCTCGTTCTGGACCATTTCCTCCCAGCACTTCATTGCATTTGGGATCTCTTCGATCTTGAACTTGTAGAACATTACCCCTACGTACATATCTTGTTCCCCCTTGACCCTCCCGCAATGGGAGGGATGTCTATTTTACGATATTGGGCGCCAACACCTCAAATGTTCAAATCGGTCTCCCGGTAGACCAATATCTTTACCATGACAACGACAGCATGCTGAACGTAATCTATCCTGACGTTGTCCTCGCTGTAGCTCAGAGGCGTGCCTCCCTCCACTTTTTCCGGGTTCGGGAACTGGGCGGCTTCCTCCTCATCATACTGGAGGTTTATCAGGAAACTTGCGGCGAAGGTCATGGTCTGGTCGTATCTTGTCATCCTTTCCGTGTCGTTGGTCCTCTTGGCAAGTAGATAGGAATCCACTACCCCCTCGACCCTGCTAGCTCCGTTGGCGGCGGGATCGGACCCCCATCCTCCGATCCGCTCCTCCTCCACTTTCGGACCAGGCTTTATCTGTCCAGACCTGCAGCTCTCGGCCATCGCGTAGCATTGAGCAAGATAGGAATCGTTCCCGTTCCAGCCATAAGCATAGACCATGGCTTCCGTTGCCCAGGGAGTGTAAGCAGTATATCCTGTTCCGAAGTACGGGTTGTAGAACCCGAGCCCTCTTTCCAAAGCTGTCCTGTATTCCTCCCTACCTGTATGTTCATAAAGTCTGGCAAGAGCGATCAGGGCTTCGCCGGGATAGTAGTTTGAATGCTCGTTCTCCCTATCCTTGTAGAAGCATTGGAAGCTTCCGTTCGCGTACTGCATCTGCAGCATGAACTCGCCAAGACCTTCAAGCTCCCTCTCGTACTTTGCAACCGGATCGATCCCCTCAACCTCGACGATCGCCAATATCGCAAGAGCTGCGCCCCCCAACTTCACAAGACCCTTCTCCTCCATATAGGCCACCTCGATACCATTCCACTCCTCGAAATGCAGATGCCTGGAGAGCAGATAGTTCAAGGTCTTGACCGTTCCATTATAGTGATCCGGTTCCCTGGTGTACTTGAAGATGAGGGCAAGGGAATACGTCGTTCCTGCATGTCTGAGAATATTGTACCTTGCCAGGTTCCTGTCCTCGGAGGGTTCGTACTCGTAATCCCATTTCCCTGATGACTGGATATGCTGGACCAGGTAGTTCCCCGAATCCCGGAGGTACTCAACTATGGTATCGTTAACCGGGAATGTGTCCGGAAAGACGAACCTGTCCATTGAATCAGCCGGCAGGTACGGATAGTCCCTGATGGGTCTGTCCTCAAGAAGCAGATATACAAGTGTGCTTGTCAGTACCATCAGGACCGCGAGCATAAGGACAAGAGCGAGATCGACAATCCTCATCCGACCTTGAGATGATGCATTCCTGATAAGTTTATTGGAACACATCCTAAGACAGCGGATCCACATGAACGTTAATGAGAGTGTCCGCGCCGAATTCCTTCTTGAGTTCGCGCTCTAGTAATAGACAGAGCTCATGGGCGCTCCCTACCTTAACCTCGGAGTCTATCTTGATGTGGATATCTATCGCTATCCTGTTTCCCAGGCTCCGCGTCTTGAGATTGTGAGGGTCTTCGATCCCTTTGATCGAGGAAGCGATCGTAATTATTCTGTCCTCCGTTTTCTGGTCAAGGGAGGCCTCTAAAAGCTCGTTCAAGCTTTCCCTGGACAACCTGATAGCGATCCAGAATATCAGGACGGTGACCAGGACCGCAGCGACGGGGTCCAGGACCGCGAATTTTCCACCCAGTATTATTGCAGCTCCTATCCCTAAAAGGGTGGCTATGGATGATAGTGAATCCGTCCTGTGATGCCATGCATTTCCCATCAGGGCCCTGGATCCAGTCTTTATGGATACCTTTCTGGTATACCAGTAAAGTCCTTCTTTGATGATTATTGAAAGGAAGGCAGCGATCAGGGCGATCCACCCTGGCCGCCCTATAGACCCCCCCTGTATGACATCCAGTATCTTGGACCCGGCATTGAAGAGGATGCCTGCTCCCACCAGCATCAGGAACGCTCCGATGAAAAGTGTGACCAGCGTCTCTATCTTTCCATGACCGTAATCATGCCCCTTGTCCTCTGGCTTGCTTGCGGCCTTTATCCCGAATAGAACGACCACATCCGAGGCAAGGTCCGAGATCGAGTGAACGGCGTCAGCGATCATTGCAGAGCTGTTGCCGACAATGCCGGCCACCAATTTGAGACATGAAAGGACCAGGTTCACGATAAAGCCTATCCAGGTGGCCCTGGAAGCTTCCGTTGTCCGATCCTTGATAGCCATTTTCATACTGGTGCGGTCCTCCATCTACGACAAGAAATCAGTTGTCCGATAAAAAGCTGTTCAATTGTTGTATCCACCTAGATTTTTTCGGATTACCTTCGAATTTTGATAACGAACAGGGAAGCGTTAAAATATACGATAAATGCTTATTTGTATAAGGTTGAGATGAAATTTCAAAAGTAGGGGATAGGGATGATGTCAAAGCTGGACCTTGAGAGAAAGATCGAATGTCCATTATGTGGACAGGTCATGAGCCAGGTGATAATCAGCAAGCATTCCTATTCCATCATGGTCGATCATTGCCGTGAATGCGGTGGCTACTGGTTCGATAGCTTCGAACTCGATAATGTCCTGGACGACGTTTCCAGAAGAGAGGGGCTCCCTTTCAATAACTGCTCCGTCAATGAGGCTGAATTTCGATGTCCCAGATGCGAGGGGGTCGTTGAGACCAAACTCCTGTACGATATCAAGGTAGACCTCTGTCTCAACTGCGGAGGGATCTGGCTGGACAAGGGAGAGCTGGGTGAGGTCCAGAACGCCTACCGGTTCTACCATAATACGAACAAGATGGTCGAGCTGATGCATGAGGCCCTGGTCGCAAATTGATCGGAAATATTGCCGGAGCGCCGTGGGCCTTATATGTCACCTCTGCATTTGCGGTTTACTTTTTTTGCAGAGGTAGCCAAGAACCCTTTGACCAAGGGTCAAAGCGTTCACGGAAACGGGCACCTTCGGTAGCCCATCTCGCCGCCTTCGGCATGTCCCCGACAATGTCGGGGACCAAAAGAATTAAAACCCGGGGCGCCGTGGACCGGCTTGGCTACGGCAACCGCCAAAATCCGCAGAGGTAGTCAAGCACGCCCCACAACCCTTTGCATAGCAAAGCGTTGACGGAAAGGGGTGGTTGGAAACAACCACCCGTGGCGCCGCATCCGGAAGGCACTTCCGGGGCGCCGTGGACCGGCTTGGCTACGGCAACCGCCAAAATCCGCAGAGGTAGTCAAGCACGGCCCACGGCGCCGGACTTGAAATCCGGTGGGCGCAAGCCCTCGGGGGTTCGAATCCCCCCCTCTGCGCTCATTTCATTGATCCTGACCAATATTAATTTGAAATGAAATATTCGCGGGGGGGATTCGAACCTTGGTCCTGGAATTTCTGTGGCTCCTTAACACAGAAATTGCAGGTGCGCGAAATCCTGTAAGGATTTGGCTGCATCGAATCCCCCCCTCTGCGCCTATTTTTTTACCTTTTCAAAAAATCGTATTCCCAGCTGAAAAGGTAAAAACCAAGTAAAATCCCCAAATAATTATTCTATCATTTGATTTTACGAGGTCTGAGGCTAAATTATTATCATTGATGTGGTGGCCTCAGTTATAAGCTATAGAGGAGCAAAGTAAGGATGAAGTTATTTCCCAAATAACAATAGAAATAATAAACAATAAGCATGATACTCGAACGATATATTTGATCGGGCGTCCATTCAGGATAATCACCTACATCCTTGCCGGAGCATTCCTAGTCCAGTTCCTTATCTTTCTCGCTTTTTTCAATCTTGATTTCTTCGGAGCCCCTCTCCTCGAGGAGATCACGGACTTCTTCGGGAAGGAACCTATCGGATGGGCCCTCATCATGTTTGTAGGTTTCATCGCCCTTCTTTTCTGCATCCTCATGGTCGCCTTCTGGACAATGGACATGAAATGGAAGGACCTGAGGTACAAGATGATCTTCTTCCTCTACCATTCCAAGATCAAGCACAATGAGAGGATACCGCTTCAATATCTCGCCAGGGTAGGGGTCTGTGATACCGAGCAGATCACACAGGTCCTCGAGAATATGATCGCAAGGGGAGAGCTGAAGGGGGTCGTGGACCGGGATGAAGGGCTATACATACATAAAGGGCTGACAAGAAGAGGTATGAAGGTGCTTATCGCCCTCCCCCCCGCGGGAATGACCGGCCTCAAGGAGGTCAAGAAATGGGCATTGAAGGGACACACCTGGGAGGATGAGGAAGGGGGTGGGGGCATCGAGGACCTCGAAGAGCTGGAGGAGCTTGAGGAGTTGGAGGAACTTGAAGAGGTTGAAGAGCTGGATACAGTGGGTGAGCTCCTTAAAAGGAAGGACAGGCACAAGATAAGGTGCCCTCACTGCGGGAGGATGAACATCAAGGACAGCCAGTTCTGCACCTTTTGCGGGGAGGTCATCTGATACACTGAAGCAATGGATAAAAATGTCAGTGAACAGCTCTTAATATTTTGTTCCCGATGCTCAGTACGATGAGCATGGGCCCGGAAGAGATACTTTTCGAGGAGGATATGGGTTTCTTCCTCAAGAAGAAGTTCAAGAAACTGGGACTGGGATTGGTCCTGATGGTCATCCCCCCTGTTGCCCTTTATGTCATGTTCTGGTACCTTATCGAATGGTCATCCCTGTTCGAGAAACAGACCGGGGCCATACTGGCGTTCCTTTTCCTGTCCCCCCTTGCGGGCCTTTTCTTCACCGTAAAAGGCATTCATATGCGAAGAATGAGGATCTACCCGGACAGGATCCCCAATCCTTCCCTCCTCGGAAGATGGGACATTCCGCTTAAGGATATTGAATCCGCGGTTATCAAGTTCGGACCGGAAGAACCGCTGAAGGTCGAGGTTCATCTGAGAGATGGTTCGAGTTCGACCAGGGACAAACACATCGTGCTGGGAGAATTCTTCGAGAACGATCGGGCGGAGATGATGAAAGCCTTCAAGGATCGGGGGGTCAAGACCGGCCTTGGGTGATACAAAGCAAGGATCATTGCTCCGAGCTCATTAGAGCGTTCGCTATTGAAAAGAGAAAAATGAAAAAAAGAGAAGCCAAGCGGCTCGAGTAGGAGGGTCTCAGCTTCTCAGTACGATCTCGATATTGACGTCATCGGGGACCTTGATCCTCATCAGTGATCTTAGAGCCCTGTCGTCGGCATCGAGATATATCAGCCTTTTGTGGACCCTCATCTCCCATCGGTCCCAGGTCTCCGACCCTTCGCCGTCTGGGGACTTCCTGCAGGGCACCACAAGTCTTTTGGTGGGGAGCGGGATCGGTCCGGAGAGGTTCACTCCGGTCCTTTCTGAGATCTGCTTTATCTGACTGCAGACGCCGTCAAGAGACTTCGCGTCCGTTCCCGTCAATGATATCCTTGCTTTTGCTACCAATCCCATTCCTCCATTTGATCATCAGTAAATGACCTACTCCTTCTTCTCGATGTCAAGGCACATACCGGCAGCGACGGTGGTTCCCATATCCCTGATGGCGAACCTGCCGAGCTGTGGGATCTCCTTGACCTTCTCGATGACGAGCGGCCTTGTTGGCCTGATCTTGACGATCGCGATGTCGCCGGTCCTTATGAAGTCCGGGTTCTCCTCCTTCACCTGTCCGGTCTTGGGGTCCAGCTTCTTCTGGATCTCCTCGAAGGTGCAGGCCACCTGGGCGGTGTGGAGATGGAACACCGGGGTGTATCCGACAGCGATAACGGAAGGATGCTGAAGAACCGCTATCTGAGCTGTGAAGGCCTTTGCAACGGTCGGTTTTGAAGCCGATGTTCCGCAGACGTCACCTCTCCTGATGTCGTTCTTCCCAACGCCCCTGACGTTGAAACCGACGTTGTCACCGGGCTCGGCCTTGGGCATGGTCTCATGATGCATCTCGATGGTCTTGACCTCGCCACCGGCTCCGGACGGGGAGAACACGACGTTCTCGCCCACCTTCAGGATGCCGGTCTCGACCCTGCCGACGGGGACAGTCCCGATACCGGTGATGGTATAGACATCCTGGACAGGAAGCCTGAGCGGGAGCTCGGTGGGTTTCTGCGGTATCTGAAGGTTGTCCAGGCACTGCAGGAGAGTCGGTCCGGACCACCAGCCCATCTTGTCGGACTTGTTGACGACGTTGTCGCCGACGAAGGCTGAGGAGGGGCAGAACTGCACCATCTCATCCTTGTAACCGACCATCCTGAGGAGCTTGCTTACATCCTCCTTGACCTGATTGAACCTTTCCTGGCTGTATTCAGGTTTGGTGGCGTCCATCTTGTTCACATTGATGATGATCTGGTTCACTCCAAGGGTCTTTGCCAGGAAAACGTGCTCCTTTGTCTGGGCCATGACACCCTCCGGGGCTGCAACCACGAGGACCGCAGCATCGGCCTGGGACGTTCCGGTGATCATGTTCTTGACGAAGTCCCTGTGTCCAGGTGCATCGATGATGGTGAAATAGTACTTGTCGGAGGTGAACTTCTTGTGAGCCACGTCGATGGTCACACCGCGCTCCCTCTCTTCCTTTAGGTTGTCCATCACCCATGCGAACTCGAAGGAGCCCTTGCCCTTTGCCTCGGCCTCCTTCCTGTACTTGTCTATCAGATGTTTCTCTACGTGCCCCGTATCCAGGAGGATCCTCCCCACGGAGGTTGACTTCCCGTGGTCGACGTGACCAATGAATACGAGGTTCATATGGGGTTTTTCAGTTGCCATTGATATTCCCTCCTACTCGGATTGTTCCCTTATTTACTCCTCATATTTAACGTTTGATGTTCAATGTACTATGTTCAGGCCGCATAGTAATCAGCTGTGGGAGGTTCCGGCTTCAGACCCTTCCTGGTCCTTATCTCCCTGGTCGTGTTATCCAGAAGCTCTCTCGGTATGGGGCTGAATCCCAGAAACTCGGTCGTCCAGAGCGCTCTTCCCTGGGTCGCTCCCCTTATCGCACCGGCAAATCCGAAGAGCTCCGAAACGGGGGCTGCGGCAATTATCGTGACCTGGTCGCCCTCCATGGGCATGTCCTCTATGGTGCACCTTCTCGAGTTCAGTTCTCGGTTGACCCCTCCCATGAGCTCGCTGGGCACTGAGACGAAGAGCTTCTGCTTTGGTTCGAGAAGAGTGGTCGATGCTTCGACCATTGCACCGTAGATACCGGATCTTCCTGCCGGTATGACCTGGCCTGGACCCCTGTGGATCGCGTCCTCGTGAAGTTTCGCATCCATCAGCTTGACGCATACGCCCATGCAGGGCTCCCATGCCCTTGGTCCCTTGGTCATGGCCTCCTTGAAGGCATCGATGAGAAGCTCCCTCGTCTCGTGAAGGTACTGGATACCCTTCGTGCAATTGAGGAAGATGTTGGAGCCGGATATCCAGTAAACGTGCTTGACGTCTTCCTTCTCCATACCAAGACCTTCAAGCTGCTTCGCCAGGGCCTTGGCGTCCTTGATCCTCTCGTCGGAAGCCACTTCACCGGACCGGATAGCATTGACAACGGTCTCGGGTAACGGCTCCACTTTGAAGTAGAACCTGTTGTGCTTGTTGGGGGACTTTCCCTCGAACTCCCTTTCGGACGTCTTCAGGATAGTTTCCCTGTATACCACTATCGGCGGGGATGTCTTGATCTCGATCCCCTGCTCCTTCTCTATCCTGTATTCGGTGATCTCCAGATGAAGCTCGCCCATACCCGAAAGAAGATGCTCACCGGTCTCCTGGTTTATCTCCACCTTGAGGGAAGGATCGGCCTTTGCGAGCATTCTGAGGACCTCGACCAATTTTGGAAGGTCCTTCATATGCTTGGCTTCGACGGCGACCGTCACCACGGGTTCGGACACATGCACTATCTTCTCGAAGGCGTCGATATCCTGCAATCCGGATACCGTCGAACCGGCGATCGCCGATCTCAGACCAGATACCATTACGATATTACCTGCGATCGCCTTATCTACCGTGATCCTGTCCGGGCCAACTGCGACGGATACGGCCTGCGCCCTTGCGAGACCAGGCATACCGCTAACATAAAGTTCCTGGCCTCGTTCGATGGTACCTGCGAACAGTCTTCCCGAGGCGATCTCTCCCGCATGTGGATCTATGATGATCTTCGTCACCATCAACACTGGTTCTGATTTGGGAGAGCAGCTCATCATGGCCTTCCCGATCTCTGTTTCATTGTCCCCATGCCAGATGTGAGGTATCCTGTACTTCTGTGCTACGAAGGGGTTCGGGAGATGCATGATGATCATATCGAGCAGGACCTGATGGAGAGGTGCTTTCTTTGCAAGCTCCTTCTGCCTACCCTGGTTGAGATAATCGTAGATGTCCTTGAAGGTCACGCCCTGCTTCTGCATGAATGGTACCGAGATCGCCCAGTTATGATAGGCGGATCCGAAGGCCACCGTCCCGTTCTCCGGGGTCATGAACCATTTCCCCCTGAACTCGGGAGGGATGATCTTCGTCACGAGGTCGTTGACATGCTTGATTATCTTGACGAACCTCTTTTGCATCTCTTCGGGGGTCACCTTCAGTTCATTGATCAGACGGTCGACCTTGTTGATAAAAAGCACGGGTTTGACCTTCTCTTTCAGGGCCTGCCTTATGACCGTTTCGGTCTGTGGCATGACACCCTCTACAGCGCAAGTTACTATGACGCATCCGTCGACGGCCCTCATCGCCCTGGTAACATCACCGCCGAAATCCACGTGTCCCGGGGTGTCGATGAGATTGATAAGGTGGTTCTCACCCTTGTATTTGTGGACCATCGATGCGTTCGCTGCGTTGATCGTAATGCCCCTTGCCTGTTCCTGCTCGTCGAAGTCCAGAAGCAGCTGTTTTCCTGCCAGTTCTTCTGACATCATTCCGGCGCCAGCTATCAGGTTGTCGGAAAGAGTGGTCTTGCCATGATCAATGTGTGCAGCAATTCCGATGTTCCTGATATAACTGGGCTTGTCCATTATCTTCTGGGCTTCCTTGATATTATCTTCTCTTCTTCCCATACTCACCAACTCTCGGGGTCTATCATAAGGATCTAATCATCTTCATCCGGATCAATGGGCCGACTTAGCAACCCTCTCCATCTCGTCCCTCTTTGAGATAGCAAAGCTCTGTATGTCCCCTTTGGAAGCAGCGATCAGCTCACCCGCAAGACATTCCGAGATCGATTTCTTGTTCTTGTGGGATGCCTTGACCGTACCTATCGAGATGTTCCTGAGGGCTATATCCAGCCTTCTTGTCGGAGCGGTATCAACAGCCTTGGGTACTGAGATCCCGCCGAACTTCAGTCTGGTAACCTCTTCCCGGGGGGCGCTGTTCTCGATGGCCCTGACAAGGACCTGGACGGGATTCTCCTTCGTCCTCTTTTCGATCAGCTGGAATGCATCCAGGACTGCCTTGTAGCTCTTGGTCTTCTTTCCCGTGTACTTCTCCGTTCTCATCATGTTGTTGATCAGCCTCTCAACAATTGATATCTTATGCTTGTGGAACGGTTTGTTGGCATGTCTGGCACTTGAATGCGGAACATAGGAGGGATCGAGGTTGATGAATGCCTTGAGGCTCGGATCCTCGACAACGACCTCCTTGGAATTGTACCTTCCGAATACCAGGTCCTCGGGGAAGGGGCCTTCCTCCTTCGACTTTTTCGTCGATCTCTTCTTGGCCGGTTCCTTTGAAGTCTCTTCCTCGGTGGATCCCTCGGGGACCTCTTCTGCAGGGGCTTCCTCGATATCCACCTTGGGAGCTTCCTCAACATCCTCAGTGGTCTCAACAGGTTCCTCGGCTGCGGCCTCGGCAGGCTCCTCGGGAATATCTTCGGCCTTGGCCTCTTCCTTTGGTACCTCCTTCTTAGCCGGCTTCTTACCTTTCGCCGGGGTCTCCTCCTCCTTGACCGGTTGTTCCTTAACCTCTTCCTTCTTTGTCTTTCTCGAGGTCTTCTTCTTTGGCTTTTCCTCGACCTGGACCTCGGTCTTTTCCGGCTTCTCCTCGACTGCCTGGACGGCTTCTTCAGAGACTTCTTCCTTCTTTTTCGGGGCCATCTCAAATCCTCCATTCAGCGGACAGGTTTCTCCTTCCTTCCCCTGACCATCTCATCGAGGGAAACGTTGTTGACCTTGATCACCTTGTATCTGACTCCAGGAATGTCACCGTATGAACGACCCAAACGACCGCCGATCCCCTCGACCATGACCTCATCGTGCTCGTCGATGAAGTTGATCGCACCGTTGCCGGGGGCGAAGGCAGTGATCTGCCTTCCATTCTTGATCAGCTGGATCTTGACGCACTTCCTTATGGCGGAGTTTGGCTGCTTGGCTTCCACTCCTACCTTCTCGAGTACTATGCCTCTTGCCTGTGCGCTTCCCTGAAGGGGGTCCGATTTCTCCTTGAGCTTGAGGACGCGCCTTTTATAATAACGGTCGTTCCACCGTTTCTTCTGGGCGTCTTTTCTTAACTTTCTAGCGGTGAACAGTCCCTTTGCCATATGGGAACACTCCTGTTGGATACCTGCGGGGGTTACTTGAACCTAGTATATATATGTTTGGCAGATATCAGAGAGACCTGGAAATGCCACCCAGTATATGAATTTTTACAAGGGATGGGGGACCAGGTCTAGAAATACCACTCCTTCATCCGGTAGAGTGTCCTTCATAACTTTCTCCGTAGCATGTAAAAAAGGAGTCCCAAGGTCATCAGAAGGGTGATTATGAAACCGACCACCATCCAAAGATCATTCCTCCATGCGGGGAGTTCCGGAGGGACCGTTCCTACATCCACCTCAAGCTCCTTTTGGTCATTGGATATGTCGATATCCTCCCATCTTCCGTTATTATCAACGACTACAGCAAAATAATAATCCCTTTCCTGCTGGAGCATGATGTTTTTGAAGGTTACGTTCCTGACCTCACCAGGGTGAAGGTCCGTCACGTTCAGGGTAAGGTTCAATGAGGAATCCAGGGACCTGTCCTCCACCGATAATGAAAGTACGAAAATGTCCGCTGTCTCGTTCCCGTTGTTGAGAAGTGTAACCGAGAACTCATGCAGGCCAGGTAGAACTTCTTCATCAACAATATCCCCGTCCTCTTTAAGAAGTTGGATGGCCGTGATGTTTAGGTCGATGTAACCCACATCAAAGGACCATTCAAGTGAAGACACGAGTTCGAATGCACCTGGGGGAGGATCATTTTCATCTGGAAGACCTACCTTCAGATGAACATTCCCCGGTCGATCGAATCTCCATGTCAACTGGCAGACCTTGTCCTGATAACGGGAGATAAGATAGGGTTCGGTGATCTCCACATTGTTCAGCGTTATCAAAGCATTGAATGAATCTTCATCCAGGAATCCGAACGATCGTACCGTGAATGATATAACGACGTCCTGGCCCAGCACGATCCTTGATGGTTGAAGCTCCAGAGAACCGTTCACCAAGTATATTCCGCTTGAAACTGGAGCTCCTCCGATGGAAAGAGTGAGCGTGATCCTATCCGTCTGGATATTTTCATTTCCGGAAGATGTTGCTTGTACATTGAACTGATATATGCCATCCGGAACTGGAAATGCGATCCTAACGGTTATATTCACGAATTTAGTGGAACCTGGCTCGATGGTCTCATTCTCCGGAAGGATAAGGGCTATGTCATTCCTGTCCGCCCATCCGTGGCTTGAGAAGATTGGGATATCTCTTGAATTGCCCTTGTTTGCCAGGATCAGATGGAAAGAAACATCTCTGGTGCCATTCTTTGGAGGATTCTCGATCTCGTAGTAAATGGCCGCCGGAGAAGGATCGATGAACTCAAGGTCATAAACATATCCCACGAAATGCTCGACCTTTATGAACGGCCACCCCGGACTTGGCTCACTTTCGATCCTGTCGATGGCATCCGCAGGCAGGACAGACCTCGAAACAACTATGTAGCCAGACTTGTCACCCGCCATTGAATCCTGAGGAACGGATATCGCCAGACGGGTTGACATGACCTCGTCCGGTACTAGCGAGAACGACCCTAGCTGCCCTTCCGCGATCAGGTCAGTTTCCGTTATGAAGCTAAGGTAAACGAACTCCTCCACATTCCCTTTATTGTGGACCGTGACCAGGAGGTTCTCGGGGATCCCTGGTTCAAGCGTACTGGATGTCTTTCCCTCGACCGAGAGGTCCAGTGACCTTCTTGAGTTCACGAGGAATCGGAAGGTAACCTCTTTGATGGTCCCGCTTCCGAATACCCTTACCTTCAACCATCCATCTCCCGACGGAGAAGACGGGGGAAGGACAAGGGTAGTGGTGACGATCGAGGGTGCGGACGAGGCTTTTGGAAGGGGGAGGATCCCTGGCTCGATGACCACGTCCCGGAACAGATCGATGAAATCCGAGCCCTCAATTGCCTCCACACGGATAGAGACATCATCATCAGTGGTCCTTAGCTTGGATACGACCCCAATATCGAACCTGATGGATTCGCCGGGATCGGAGCGAAGTACCTCTTTAGTGAACGAATCGATGAAGAAAGGTTCGATATCGACGGTCTCCTTGCCGATCAACACGATATCGTCTATCACATAGCCTGGCTCCGGATATCCCGAAGGATGATACTCGAACTTGACCTGCACCGTCCTTCCCTGGTAATCACCCAGATCGACACCGATCAATTCGAGGTCACCCTGCAGGAAAGGCCTTCTTGATAGGTCCCAGATCACATTTGTGGTATTTCCCGTTAGATTTATCCATTCTCCCTTGGGGTCCAAGAGCGGTTCCCAGGGACCCCATTCACCATTGTTTCGAGACCTTATCCAATGGTATATCCCGCCGCCCCCCGATAGCCCTTCTTTTGTGATATTCCCCCTGAACTTGTAAAGAAAATAGATCTGAGGCCGACTCTTTGCCAGGAAGCTGTCCCAGGAATCAGGATTGAACCTTGTCAGGTCAAGGGGGGGCGATACCAGAGAATAGATTCCGGTCCTGGGAGACATGCCTGAAGAATCATTTCCCACCCAGAAGGCAGTGTTCGGTGTATGAAGGGTCTCGTATCCACTGGCCAAGGGGTGATCGCTCACGTGCCATTCCATCCCCTCCTCACCATCATCCGACTCAGAGGTCCAACCGTCCATGGAGGAACCGTTCCAGAAATCGGTCCCAACCCATAGCCCGTCCGTTATCGACTTCTGGTCCAATGCATACTGAAGACCGGCGATCAGCGTCCTGTTGGTATATGGCCGCGGGTCCCCCGGCAGTTTTATCGTGATGTTCATGACATAGGCGCCGGCGAATTTCGGCACCCATCTGAATACGATCAGCTCGGAAAGGGCCCCATCGCCCTTTGGAATGTAAACAGTTGTCTGGTCCTTGTACATTATCCTACCTTTATCGAACGAGAATCCCTTGTGGGCATCATACCAGTATAATGTCAGGTTCACCTGTATTCCGGAGAAGGGAGCATCGGCCGTGTTCTTCAATCTCAACTCGATGGATGTGGTCCTGTTCACGATCCCGAGGCTATAGGGCCCCCATTGCGAGATACCTCCGGAGATGATCCTGAGATGCTCTTTGGGGATGGTCACAAGGCTCCTTGATGGTGGTGCATCCTGAATCGATGTATCCTCTTCAGTTCCACCCGCAGTTCCCATCACCGGCAGACCGACGAGAAGGACCATGACCATGATGGTCGCGATGTTCGTAGCTCGCCATCCCATGGTTTTGGAAAAAGGTCTGAGTTCAAAAAGATATCGGATATATGAGCCTCCTTTCCCCTATCGAGAGTACCTATCCAGAAGGAAATGGATGATGGAGATGACCATATGAGAATGGAGGACCTTTTCACCGACCCGGAAACTCGAATAGGCCTTTTCCGTGACCACAGTTGATTCATCCATTGTAAGGTCCTGGTCGTCGGAAAGAACGAACATCAAGGGCGATCCCTGGAATTGAGCGATTACCGATCCGTCCATTTCCGACCCCATCTCATCCATCATGTAAACTTTTCCGGGGAACCTCCCAAGAACCATGTCGAGGTCAGCCCTGGCGATCGTGATCCCGGGTGAAGGTCGAACCACCGACCCCTTGATATCCGCCAGCTCGTGGGAAAGGCATTTTCTCATGAGAGCGGCGCATGCTCTCTCGTCAGGGTTCAGATATTTGACACTCTCCCCGTTGATAGATAGTAGCTTCGGAGGGTCTTCTGGTCCAAGGAGCAGAATGTGGACCGATGTATCTCGACGCATATCATGGGAGAGGAAAAGAGCTGATGTGATGGCCCTTGCCACCCCGTCCCATCTCCCCGAGGCGCCACAAAGGTCATTGATGTTTATCGAACCATCGGACCTGGCCCTGTGAGCGATGATCAAGAAGTTCCTGTCGGATGATCCTAGGACCTCTTCAAGTGATTGCATATCGACTCCCGGCTGAAGGTCATTTCTTGTTCTTCTTTTCCTTCTTTTCCTTATCTTCCTTCTTCTCTTTCTCATCCTTCTCGAAGTGCAACCGGGCTTTCTCCTTTCTCCTGATCGCGATCTGAGCGGTCCTGATCCTTTCCTGATATTTATGGCGGGCCTTGGACCAACCATCCTTGTCTATTCGGCCCTTTTTATGATATTCCCTGGCTTCCTGGAGCTTTGCTTCGAACTTCTCGATATCCTGCCTTAACTTCTCGATATCCTTTGTCAACTTCTCGATCTTCCCCATGACAATGCACCTCAGAGATTCTCATTCACGATCCTTCTGATCGAGGAGATAAGCTCCTCTTTCCTGGCTATCATTGACACGATCTTGGCATCCATGTCCGCTACGTAGTCCTCGTCCTTGATTGACCCGAGGTTTATCTTGATGTTCATTATCGCTCCGTCCAGGCCGGCTGAGGCCATATCAGCTCCGACCCCGACATCGGAAATGGAGTTTTTATTGCCTTTTTTAGCTATAGGCACACCAGCATCTAGTATCTTTAAACATACCTCTGCTGTTTCCAGAGGGGTGGCGATCGCCTTCTTGTACCCTGCCTGTATCGCTTTCGATCTTTCAGCCTTCTCCTCTTCTGTATCCTTGGGTAACTTGAAGGCCGCCATCACATCATTAAAGGCGTTTGCATCCTCATCCACGAGTTCCAGGAGACGGGCCCTCAGAAAAGATACTTCTTTTGCTTTCCCCTTCATCTCGTCCCACACTTCCTCGTATTTCTTCTTTCCAACGGTCAGATTGCATACCATTTCGAGAAGAGATGCGCCAAGGGAACCGGAAAGAGCGGCAACACTGCCCCCTCCTGGTGCTGGTGAATCCGAGGATAGCTCGGCGAGGAAATCCTTCATTCTCATCGATGCCAGGGGGCCAACCTCTTTGACCATGTAGTCGATCACTTTTTCATCAGGTTTGAACTCGTAGAGCTGGTTCAGTCCAAGTTCGGAGACCGCAAGGTCCAAAAGGTCCTCCTCGTTGGAAAGATCCCTGGCGAGTTTTCTTGCATAATGCATGCCAGCCTTTACCAAAGCAGCCTTGGGGACAAGTCCGACGATCTCCGAACCATTAACGTCGGCGCCTAGCTCCCTTGATATTTCTTTGCATGCGTCGAACACATGATGGAGGTTCACTTCCTCGAAATCGAGGAGGTTCATGGATACCTGGGCGATATCCTCGTTGTACATCATGCCGCCCGCCTGGACCCCCTTGAATCTTCCTGGTATCCTTTCGGGTTTTCCATCGGGTCCGATGATCTTCTCCCCGCTCTCATCTTTTTTTAGAACACCGCTTTCCCTGATCTTCCCCGATATGGCGGATGCTATTGACTTGTCCGCGGTGTTCAGATTTGCGTTGTAGGCAATGAGGATCTGTCTTGCCCCAGTAACGGATGCCCCGCTTTTAGGGACGAATACTGGATCTCCGAAATCTGGTTTGAATTCCGGGTCCTTGAACTTCTCCTCAAGGGCCTCATATTCCCCTTTTCTTATCGAAGGGAGGCTGACCCTATCCTGCCTTCTCGCTGAATTTGCATAAAGGAATACCGGGATGCCAAGCTCATCCCACATCCTTGCCCCGAACCTTTTTGCGAGTTCGGTGCAGTCGTCCATTGTCACACCTTTGATCGGAATGAACGGGCACACGTCCAGTGCTCCCATCCTTGCATGTTCTCCCTTGTGCTTGGTCATGTCAATAAGGCGGGTCCCGATCCTTGCTGCCTGAAATGCCGCTTCCACCACTTCGTCTGGTTCACCGACAAATGTGAAGACCGTCCGGTTGAAATCGGCTCCCGGATCCACATTGAGAAGTTTCACGCCCTTCACACTTCTGACAGCTGAGGCTATTGCCTCGATAACGGCAATATCCCTACCTTCACTGAAATTGGGAACACACTCGACTATCTTGTCCATCATACCACCATGGAGCAAAACGATTACCCTCGGAATGCCTGAATGGGCCTAATGGGAATATGGTAAATAAATCCTTCACACTGAGGAGGAGGAGTTTCATCAACGTTGGATAAAGTAATTTAATCAGAAGACAAAATCACCTTCATGTTTGCCGAGAGGGTAATCACGCCCCTGTCGATACGGAGGACTGTTATCACAGCGACCGTTTCGATGTTCCTCATACTGACAGGATCTGTTCTGCTATTCCCTATCGGGACCAATGGCGACACCCCTGAAGGGTTCTACTCGATGGAATACATGATGGGATCATATCCCTCAAGGATCGTGAAGGAAGGAGAGAATTACCGTGTCCTCGCGAATCTGGACATACCGGCCTCGAAACCATTATACATGGGACCGGGGACAAGGGTCCTCTTCGATGAGGGGGTCTATCTCAATCTGACGGGCGCGCCACTCATCAGCGGAGATCTGGAGCAGAAGGTCTATTTAGGTCCATATATCAAGGGTGAACCATGGGGCGGTATCAACCTGATGGAGGGAGATCCAACCGCATCCTCGATTATTATGAACGCTACCGTGGAGGAGGCGGAGATAGGGATCAGGTCGCACTCATCTGATGTTGTGATATCCGATACCGAGATATTAAACTGCTCGAGGAACGGATTGGACGTTAAAGGCCCCTTGGGGACCGGTAAATATCTATTCGCTGAGAGGGTCCGAATATCCAATTCCACTTACTACGGAATTCATCTATTGAAGGTAGATGACTCCCGCCTAAATGATATCACGATCGAAGAGTGCGGGACCGGGATCCGGTCCTATCGGTCGGAGGGCCAGATGGTCGGATTGAATATACTGGAATCCAGCAATATCGGTTTCAACGCGGTGGATTCCGACCTCGTCATCATTGATCTCATCCTTTCCTCCGAAGAATCTGCCACCTCCCACCAGCTGCTTTCATTGAACTCCACCATCTCCCTGTCCAACGGAAGGGTCGAAGGTGCGAACGTTGGGATCTCGGCTTTGACCCGGACCGTCTTGGATATGGACGGCATACGGATCAACAACATCTTCACCGACGGGATCCAGACATCCAGTGCGGAGATCACCATCCTGAACTCTGATATAATGGCCTCCGGTGAAAGCGGACTGCACATGGTGGACACCACGTTCTGGGTAGGAGGCACCATATTCAACAACAACGGTGCAGGGACCGGCGAACTCGTTTTCTCCTCGATCTATTCCGATGGGTCCTCTGGCAAGTTCGAGGGATGTACCTTTACAGGTTCAGGTTACGCCCATATCCACTCGGTCTCATCCGATATCGTGGTCGGGAATGCTACCCTAGGCTCGGTATTGAACCCGAAACTGGTCCTGGACGAAGGATCGAAAATTGTGATGGTCGACACCGTCCCTCCTTCCGATATCGAGATACTCGATGACATCTCCCAGCTGATCTACCTGATAACCCTCGATGTGACCGTTCTGGAACACGTTGATAGGTACCCGGTAGCAGGGGTGCAGATCGACCTCAGGGACGTGGATGGGCGGTGGATCGCCTCATCATATACTGGCCCCGATGGTGTCTCAGAGGACATTCCCATGACGGTTTATGAAAGGGACTCGACAGGCATCTACTCCTATCTCCCCATCAATCTGATCGCACAGAAGGATGGTTTCGAAGTGACCTCATATGATGTGGAAGAACCCCTTCATGAGGTGGAGCTTCTCCTGTTCCCACCAAACGATGTGCCCTCGATCTTCCTAACAGGGCCAATTAATGGTACGAAGGTAACGGGATCTGTTGAGATAGAAGGCGACCTGACCGATGACCTTGGTATCTTCAAGATCAAGGTAAGGTTCGACGAGGGTTATTACAGGACCTTTGAGGAGTTCGACTCCATTTCGGATGGTCATTTCAAGCTGACCGTCCCGATAGGGAACCTTTCAGGCGGCCTTCATTCAATATCCGTACATGCGTTCGATGGAACCCATATCTCGCTTCCCGTGATCAGGACCATAATGGTCCTGGACCCCAGGATGAACGATACCGACGAAGATGGAATTCCTGATAGCGAGGAGGATGCAAACGGCAATGGGATCGTTGACCCGGGTGAAACGGACCCTCAGAACCCTGATACGGACGGCGACGGACTGCTGGACGGTATCGAAATAGATACCAGCGACGGCAATTCCACTGATCCTCTTGATCCCGATTCCGATGATGATTTCCTCAAGGACGGCTTCGAGGACCAGAATGCCAACGGGAGGGTCGACCCGACCGAGACAGATCCGAATTCATGGGATACGGATGGCGACGGTGTCAACGATCGGGATGATCGCTATCCGATCGATCCCTTTAGATCGAGTGACGAAGAACCCTCACCCAGTTCCATATGGGTGATAATCCTCGCAACAGTATTCATAATGGCTCTCATCATCGCGGTATATCTCTTCTACATGCAGGTAAGGGGGGCAAGGGTGAAGGTTGTTGAGGACGAAGAGGAGATCAGAAGAGCTCGTCCACCCCAAAAAAGGCCAAGGGACATGCGTGAAACCCGCAGACCACCCCAACGGAGACGTTGAGATCTTGTCAAGGAATCGTCAAAGGTCCAAGCTGATCGCTCTGGGAGAAAGCAAGGTCCTTTTACTTGGTACTCTCAAAGGGCTCCTATCAGAAAAAGAGGTCGTGCGTTCTATTTTCATGGATTTCGATCCGGATGTCATCTGCCTCCATATCAGCAAGGAAGAGTTGAAGGGATTGAAAGCTGTTGTGAACGGCAAGGTAGAGAATACTTACCTTTCCACTACCGAGAAGATCTATGCAAGGGAAATGTCCAGATTCGGTGAGGTTCAGATACCCCCACCTTCACTGGTGGAGGCCTATAACATCTCCCGGGATGAAGGGCTCCCTGTCAGGTCCCTGGATTTCGATGATACTTCCTACTCGGAGGTCTATACCAGAACGGTCAGCGGAATGACCCTGATCAGGCAGTCCCTGAGGATCAAGAAAATAAATAAAAGGAAATTCAGTTCCGACAACCCCGAGGAGTTCGTCCTCGAATGGGACCGGACCATCAACAGGTTCAGGGGTTTTCGGAATCTCGAGATCGAAAGGGAGAAGAGAATGGCCCGGAGGATAAGGGATATCTCTCGGAAGTTCTCCAGGGTTCTTGCGATCGTTGAATATGAGAGGATGAAGGGTATTTTCGAGAACCTCGACAAGGACTGAACTGGTATTCCTCTCAAAGGTTGATAAGATGGGGAACAAGGTAAAGTACATCCTAGACCTTTTTACAGAAAGTCAACTGCAGGATCAGGCGGTCGGTAGATGAGTCCAGACGAGGATCTAAATCAATTCTTCTTCCAGAGTCCATGGAAGAATATCTTCCTTTGGCACTTCATGGAAGTTGAGAAAGAAGCGGTGATCGCAACACCAACCATGGACATGGACATTCTGAGGAAGGTTCAGTCCATCCTCATCGCAAGATCGCAAAGGAAGCTTCATATCAGACTGATCCTGCGCTTCTCGGAATCCGACTTCATGATCAAGGGCATCGATCCAGAGGTCCTAAGAATACTGGCGCTGCTGCTCAACGAGCCAAGGTCCAAGATAGAGATCAGGTTCCTCAGGAACCTTTCCCTGACATCAATGGTACTGGACGGTAAAAAGGCCATAATCGCGACTGGGGACCTTTCATCGGACCAGCTCCTGAAGGACTTGGTCTACGGGCAGCTCATAATAGGTAAGGACATGGTCGATACGATCCAAGAGGACCTCAATGAACTCTGGACTTCCTCCACCCCCGCAAGCTCAAAGGATATCACCGATTACATGGTCCGGATCAAGGAAAGGGAGGAGGCGAGAAGGGCATGCGAGGCCTCCGATGGATCGATTGTGGATCCTGAGCTCAATGAAATGATATCTATCGGAGATACCATCGAGCCACTGGGGAAGGACAGACCTGAACCCCACCTCGACGAGATCAAGAAGATCATCAAGGAACTTCTTGTTAGGGCCAGGGACTCTGTCGAGGATGACAACACCGAAACCGCACTTTTCTACATCGAGGAGGGTCTTACCCTCGATGGTGATAATCCAGACCTTCTTCTTGAGAAAGGAAAGGTACTTTTTGGGGATGGAAACTACGAGAAGGCCTTGACCTGTTTCGACAGGATCCTTGATCAGAACGAAGATAACCGCGATGCCTGGGCTTATCGTGGTATGTGCCACCACGAACTGAACGATCTTGAAGAAGCACTCTGCTCATACGACCAGGCCACCGATATCGATCCTCAATACTATCCCGTTTGGATCAAGAAGGGAATAATAATGGGTAAAACCAAGGGGAGGGAGGAGGATGGCTTGAAGTGTCTTGAATATGCCCTTTCGCAGGACCCTTACAACGAAGAGGCATGGTTCAACAAGGCACAGATCCTGGAACAGAGACTTGGCCGGATGGATGAATCCATCCTATCCTACCGGTCCCTGCTGAGGATCAACCCTAACCATGTTGTTGGTTCCTTCAGGATGGGATTGATATCATACAAAAAAATGAACGACATCGCCAAGGCAAAGAAATATTTCAACAAGGTGGTCGAGGCCGATCCTTCCCATGTCCATGGGTGGATGTTCAAGAGCGAGATAGCAGAGAAGGTTGATAAGGATTTCAACTCATCTCTTGAATTCCTTGATAATGCCCTTGAATCGAATCCCGACTCGCCTGAGGTCCTTCATAGGACGATAGATCTCCTGCTGCGGCACCGCAAGAAATTCAAGCGAGCGGTCGAACTTGCGGACCGGCTTCTGGAGACTAAGGGTAACGATCCTGTCGCATTGTACGTTCGCGGTCTGGGGGCTCTGAAGATCGATAACGATCCCGACAGAGCTCTGGAGCTGATGAACGAATCCATCAAAGCGGACCCGAAGAACAAGAAGACGATAATCTCCAAGGCCAGCATACTGGCGGAGCACCTTGACCGGGCGGGCGATGCTGTTTCATTGTTGAAGGCGGCCCTTAAAAGGAACGAGAAGGACCCAGAACTCTGGATGGAACTCGGAATGGTCTATTTCGACTCCCTATATGATCCGAAGGAAGCCCTGGACTGTTTCGACATGGTCACAAAGCTCGATAACAGGTCCTCGGATGGATGGTACAATAAGGGCATGGTCCTTTCCAGGGGTTTTGAGAAGCATCAGGAAGGCTTGAAATGCCTTGATCAGGCCACAAACCTCGATGATTCGAACTATCTCGCCTGGCACGAGAAGGGAAGGATACTCGTCGAGATCTACAAGCTCACTGATGATGGTCTCAAATGCTTCAGAAAAGCTCTTACCATAGAACCGGAGGACGTCGAGATACTTGCATCCATGGCGAATGCCGTCAAAGGAAAAGGAGACCTCCCGGGTGCGCTTGAGTATTACAACAAAGCTGTTACGATCGATCCAACCAATATCAATGTCCATCTCGACCTTTGTGAAACCTATTCCTCGATGAAGGATCTCGAAAATGCCCACCGGTCACTTACCTCGGCACTTCAGGTCGATCCCAAGAACGAGAAAGTATGGATGATGAAGGCGGAGATCTTCCGGCAGCAGAACGAACCCCAAAAAGCGCTGGAATGCTACAAGAGAGTTCTAAGGTTCAATCCCGACCACCAGGATGCTCTCAACAAGAAGACCTCCGTTGAGGCGCAGCTCGAAAGGAATGGTACTGCCCTGTCCTATTGAAGCACCGAGATCATAGGTTCTGAAAGTTGGGTCCGAGGTCACCCCGATCTATGGATGAAATTATGATCGAAGCAGAACCATTCGATAGATGTTAAATAACCATTCGAACATCAACTTTCATGGAAGGAAAGGATGGGGAGAGCTGTTTCGGAGTGGACCAACTTGACAACATCACCCTGGGAAAGATCTTACCCGGTTCCCTGGGCCTTTTCCATGGTCCAGCCGGTTGCGGGAAAAGTTCCATGCTCTATCATTTTCTTTTTCAGGGCGCGGGAATGAACAACAACGTTTGTTTCATCACGAACGAACCACCAGACAGGATCTCTTCCCATATGTCATCCTTCAGGACCTTCCAATCGAACTGGTTGAAGGACGGATACATCTCGATATTCAACATCCAGGACTTGATGGGTTTGATCGGCATGGACCTCGAAAATACAGGCCCCCAGGATGTTGACCTGTTCTTCGACCTCCTGGTACAGGTCGTCCAGCATCTTGATGCGAAAAGGCTCGTTATTGATCCTGTAAATCCGCTCCTTGAGATCCTGGAGGATTGGAACAAGGTCTTTTTCCTCCAGAGGTTGAAGGGAAAACTGGTCGAATTGGGGGTCTCGACCTTCATGGCAATGGATACGAACCTCCCCCTCCACGAGATGGACCTTAGATGCATGGAGCCCTACAATTTCAACATCATCATCGGATTCAAGAAGGAGAAAGAGCCCCCAGTAATATTGAACACGATGACCATAGAGCGTTGGAAGGGGACCTCACACGCAAAGAACACGTACGTCATAGAGGTCTCGAAAGATGGTGTCTTCCTTGTGCCCAGGATCAAGCCCTTGGAGGTGAGATAGATGGTGGTCCAGAAGGTCAAATCCGTGTCCGACACAAGCTTGAGACCGGGGGCGCAGATCATGATCTCTTCCTCAGGGGAAGCGTTCATCAAGACCTTTACCGAATTGATCGAGAGACTCACCAAGAAAATGGGGAGAAAGGGGGTACTCATCTCCACCCAATGGTCGGCGAACGCCCTGTCGAGAAGGATCTCTCTCTCAAAGCTTCCCAAAAAGAGCGTCAAGGTGATCGATACTATCTCACTATCCATGGGATCGAAGCTTCCCGCGACCGACGATTTCGCATTTCTGTCCACACCGGTCAGCCTTGAATCCATCCTCATGGAGATAGAACGAACCTTTCGGGGTTCCAACGGAGAGTATACATTCCTCCTTCTGGATTCCCTGACGCATTTGAACAGATATTATACCGAAGGGCAGATCAACGAATTCTTCCACTTTCTGCTCAGCAGGATGCTGGAAGAACAATGCCTGGTCATCCTGTTCGATCAGGAACCTCCTGGAAGCTCCAGGATATCTGACCAGCTTTCCAACATGATCGATCAAACTCTTCAGCTCATGCCTGGAGGTGACCGCAAATGAGGCTGATGGTCGGGAACGAGGATGTATCAAAAAGGATCATTTCCAAGGTCGGACTGTCAAAGTTGATACTCTTCAAGTCCGGCAAGGGAAGCGGGGGGGATCTTCTTCTCAAGCAAATGTTCGAGAACGTTCCTGAGGGAACGAACTCGATCTTTATCTCCACACATCAGACGGAAGGGGAGCTGATGGAGGATCTGCTCGACCTGGGGATCGAAAGACAACCTGAACTTATTTCCCTGCTTCCAGTGATCGACCTCAGGCTATCAGAGGTGGCCAAGAGGGACAGGTTCATCAACGAAGGCATCATGGTGACGGATCTTCTGGAGATCTCGTCTTACTCGAGCGACAGGCCTGCATCTCAAAATACGCATATGAAGGTCCTCTCGACACTTTCTGATATTTCCTCAAAGCAGGTCCTGCCTTTCAGGATGGTGATAGATACCCTCGTCGATCTGGTGGAGGAATCCTCCCCCGAGGAGATCATCGACAGATTGAGGATCCTTAAGAGGTCCATAAGGGAAAATCAAGGACTCGTCATCGTGGGGTGCCCCCAGGGATACGACGTTTTCCAGGACCTTGAGCAGACCCTTTTCGATGTTATCATAGAGGTCAAGGCGGAGAAGAGGGGTGAAGCATGGTTCAGGACCCTGAGCTTCGCTCACATTAAGGGTTCGGGAGAACCCCCGGAGGAATGGCAGATCTCGACAGTTAAGGATATTCCCACAGCTCTTTCCGTTGACTGAGAGCGGTAGTTATTCTACCAAGGTTCCAAATTGGAGGATAAGCTTATATTCTAATAATTCCGCTCTTTCGATGTATGGAAAAACACCGGGGCAACGGGCAGGTCCACATACACAGCTGCCTCCCATATTCGGATAAGTTCAACATGGAGAGTTTCTACTCTTCATACGAGCAGGATAGATGCCCCCGGTGCGGTTCCAAACACATTACCGTTTTCAACAATGTGGTCACGAACCCCAAAGATGAGAAGCCCGTCTCCGGAGACCTCAGGTTCGGTACATTAGTGGTCGGTAAATGTCTCAGCTGCGGCATCCAGCTACCGATGCGGTTCAAATGCATAAGGGAGGCCTGAACCAGTTCCCCCCTAATACAGTTCAGGCCTCCTTTCAACAAGGACCGGGATCCTCCTTCTTATCTCCCTGATCCTTCCTGGATCGATCCTGGCCCTGGCATATCCGCTGCTGTCATCGAGCCTGCAAAGGACATCCCCGAACGGAGCGACGACCATCGAATGACCTCCCATTGCAGTGGGTCCGTGATCCCCCACACCGCCAACCCCTATGACATAACACTGGTTCTCGATCGCCCTAGCCATGATCAGGGTCTCCCACTGGAATATCCTGAATGCCGGCCATTGGGCAGGATAGACAAGGATATCCACACCATTAAGCACATGTTTCCTCGCCAGCTCGGGAAATCGTACCTCATAGCAGATAAGGGGGGCGATCCTTGCCCCTTCCAAGGAAAATTCGGTCAGCGTCTTGCCCGGTGTGAAGAACTCATCTTCCCCCGCCCTTGAGAACAGATGGGTCTTATCGTATGTGGCTAATTTCCTGCCGTCGCGGTCCAGGACCATGAACCGATTGTAGAACCTACCCTTGTCATTTATGACCAAAGTGAACATGATCGCAGTGGAATGTTCCCTGGCGATCTTGCCCATGTAACGAATGGTATCGGGGGCCTTTTTCGAGAGCTCTGGAAGGCTTTCATAGTGGAAACCGGTTGCAAAGACCTCCGGAAGGACTACAATATCCATCGGCCCCTCCCTGGAAGCGCTTTCAATCAGAGAAGAAGTGCTTGAGAGGTTCTCCTCGATGTTTCCGAGTGAAAGTTTTGGTTGGACTATACAGACCTCGAGGGGATCTTTCCATTCCGACTCCGGTATCGTCCCTATCGGATCACCCCTAGGATCATTCAGAGGAGCTCCCTGATCTCCGTGATCATCTTGCTCTTGGGGATGAAACCCATCTTTGACTTGATCATCTTTCCGCCCCTGTAAAATGCAAAGGTCGGGATAGACCTTATCCCCATGGACATCGATGTCTTCATGTTCTTGGTGACATCCATCTTTCCGAAGGCCACCTGGCCCTTCATCTCCGCAGCAAGCTGTTCGAGCACTGGTGCCATCATCTTGCATGGGGCGCAGGAGGGGCCCCAGAAATCGACCACGGCTATGTTGTACTTCCTTGTGAATTCATCTATGGTGGAGTCTGTAAGTTCCACCGGTCTATCCGGCCAGTCCATGAGAGCACTTCCTTGTTGAGGGTTCCTTATGGAAGTGGTCTATTTATTGTTTTTTTCTGCTTTGTTCATTGAGATTCCAAATGGACCCACCGGGATAAGCGGTAAAGGAATAATAGCAACATTACCATACCTGGTAAAAGAGGAATTGATACCATGCAGCTCAAACTGAACATGAAATGCCCGCTTTGCGAGGAGGAAGCTTCTTTAAAGGTCTACAAGTTCAACGAGGACCATATAAAACAGAAGGCAGAACTCTCGGGCCAGTGCATAAAATGCCCCATGGAGTTCGAGTACGTGGTCAAGGGGATCGACAATATGATCAAGCTCCGTGAGCTTGTTTTTGAAGAAGGATGATTTCGGAAAATTTCTGATCATATGCCAACTATTATTTTCGTTTTCCGATAATTAGGAAGTTTTTATTATATAGAAAACAATGAAATTGTTATGGATGACATGAGATGTCCTAACTGTAATTCCGGTTTCGTAATCCATTTCTGCATCGGTACAAAGGAAGGATATATGAACTTCTGTCCGGCATGTCGTTCAAAATGGGATGCCATACTTCCGATCAAGGCCCTGTACGGCATCGGTCATCCTTGAGATCGGATTGAAAAACAATTTAACACCAACCGGTGTTACGGTCTCCGATGTCGACCATTCCTGAATGGGACGAGCTTGTCTGCATAAGATGCGTTGCCTGTGTAGGGAGCTGCCCCGTGGGAGCCATGAGATTTTCCAACAACAGGATCCATATGATCGAGGACATCTGCATAGGATGCGGACGCTGTACAAGGATCTGTCCTGTCGGGGCTTTGAACAAAGGAGGGGCTTCCGATGCCTGATATTATCGAGGTTGACTGCCTCATTATTGGAGCAGGGCCTGCAGGTAGCATAACAGCAAGGGAGGTCGCCCGAGGAGGGTGGAAGGTCCTCATGATCGAAAAGAGGCCGGAAATTGGGGTTCCTGTTCGATGCGGGGAAGGCATCTCCAAGGAGCTATTGGACCTTATAGGACTGAAAAGCAACTCATCTTTCGTTCTATCCGAGATGGATGGTGCCAGGATCATATCACCCGGCGGACATGTCCTCACACTTGGCCCGGAGATCGCTGGCCCCGAGGTAGGCTTCGTCATCGACAGGGAGAAGTTCGATCAGGAACTTGCAGGTATGGCCGCAAGGGCTGGAGCAGAGATCTGGGTAAGGGCCGAGGCCGTCTCATATGAGGATACCGGGGATGGTGTTTCGGTCAGGGTCAAAGTTCTTTCCGATACCATCGAGGTCAAAGCCAGGGTCGTGGTAGCTGCCGATGGATTTGAATCACTGGTCGCAAGGTGGGCGGGAATTGGCACCGATCTTGACCTCAAGGACATCGATACATGCCTGCAGTACGAGATGGTGGGTGTCGAGACCAGCGGCAATTACACCGAGTTCTTTCTGGGCAGGAAATATGTCCCCGGGGGCTACATCTGGTGCTTCCCCAAGGGGCCTGACACCGCAAATATCGGCCTCGGCGTGAACGGCAGCATGCTGGAAGGAGTTGCTGACGCAAAAAAGTATCTTGATGATTTCATCGCACAGAACCCAAGGTTCTCAAAGGGGAAGATCACCGAGGTCAACGGAGGTGGCGTTTCGGTATCCCTTCCTCCGGAAGAAACGGTAGCGGACCACCTTGTGATAGTTGGTGATGCTGCGAGGATGATAGACCCGCTTACAGGAGGGGGTATCTACAACGGCTGCTATGCAGCCCTTCAAGCGGGAAGGACCATATGCGAAGCTCTTCAAAACGGAGATACCTCCAAAGCCTCCCTGGAGCCATACGAAAGGAGGTGGAGGGACAGGTTGGAAATTGAGATGGCGCGGAACTACCTGGCAAAGGAGAAGCTCCTCGAGGTCTCCGATGAGACACTGGACAAGGTGATCTCGGCCATCTCGGAATATGAACTCAAGGAGATCTCAACCCAGGAGCTTCTCAAGGCTCTTGCTTCGAAATATCCCGAGGTCATCAGGGAGCTCGGGGACCTTGTTTGATGGTCATGGTTCCATTTTAATACCATCTTACCCATACCCGGCCAAGGTGATGTGATGACCACGTATGCAAAGATTGAGACGAACTACGGTGAAATGGTGGTGAGGCTTGAAACTGACAAGGCTCCGATCACCACTCAGAACTTCATGAAGCTGGCCGATTCAGGCTTCTATAACGGATTGATCTTCCACAGGGTGATCCCCGATTTCATGATACAGGGAGGCTGCCCGAAGGGCACGGGGACCGGAGGGCCGGGATACAATATCAAGGACGAGTTCCACCCGCAGCTCCGGCATTCCAAGGGGGCGCTTTCCATGGCCAACGCCGGCCCCAACACTGGAGGATCCCAGTTCTTCATAGTGACCAAGAACGGCGGCACTCCCTGGCTTGACAACCACCACAGCGTCTTCGGTTATATCGTCCAGGGGCAGGAAGTTGCTGACAAGATCCAGGCGGTCCCCAAGGGAGCGAACGATCGGCCGATCACTCCAGTCCAGATGAAGAAGGTCACCATCTTCCAGCAGTGATCAACTTCGAGGGGCCAGAACCCTCGGATACGAGGAAACGATCACTGCGGAAGCTCTACCTGTGGCGGTGCTTCCTGAGAGGCCCCCTGAGGAGTCTGCTGGGGGGCAGGCGGGATCGTTTGAGGAACCTGAGCTGTTGGGACAGTCTGGCCCATAGCCTGGGGTTGCGCAGGGGGAAGCCCTTCGGGCGGCTGTGTCTGGGGTAGAGCCTGACCTTGAGACTGCGGGGCTCCGTACAACTGCTCGGCTGTCATAGCCTGCGGACCGCCGAAGACCATATCCTCTACGGACTGGTCCTGCTGCGGAATGTACATCGGTTCAGGCTCCTCCTTCTTCTCCTTCTTCCCGAGGAAGAATATCAGGAAGACCACGATGACCAGGATGATTATCAGTATGATAACGGAGGGGATCACTATCACGATCGGGTTCAAACCTTTCTTGGAGCCTCCGTTTCCATCCGTGGTCCCGACATTCACCTGGGGGACCTTTGCTCCGAACCCGCCGGAATCCCATGATTTGATTATCGTCACCTGACCTGTGGTCTTGGTCGCAGTGGTCTTCATGCTGGCGGTCACGTAAATGACGAAATCCGGATTGACGTTCATCTCATCGAGTTCCGCGACGGTGACGGTTATCTCGACCCCCATTTCCGTATCGAGCTTGCGGATGGCGGGGACCTTGTCAACGAGAGGATAGTATATGACCGATATCTGCCTGAGATCGAACTGCATCTTGTTGTATCGGTAGTTGGAGGTAGGAACCGGGAAAGAATAGGTGGGAATGTCCGAATCCCTCGGAGCCACCCTGTCCTCGAGGAAATCAGGTTTGAGGAAATATACGTCCAGGATCGGCTCCTGCTGCTTATCCTGAGTGAAGAGATAGTCCATCTTCTCCCCGAAGTTGATGCGAATACGGTACAACCTCTCGTTACCTGGGTCCCTGTATCCTTCAACCGTCCTGATGTCAATGGATTCCTTGGAATCGAATTCCATGAACATCTCCTCCTGGCTTCTGTGGAGGACCAGGGGGTCGGAGACATTATCATTGTAGGATTGGTCGATCTCCTTGCCTTCGAAGATCTCACCCAGTATCCTGGTCTTGATCACCTTGATGGTCCTTGTCACATTGGAGTAGAACTCTCCATCGGTAACGTTCAGGCCAATAGAATACTCTCCCTCCTTGGCAAAGAGGTGTTCTATTACCATCCCCTCGCCGATCCGTTCGCCATTAATGGACCATCTATAGGTCAACTCCTGGCCATGGATCAGGTCGGGGTCAGTGCTCCTCGTTGCATTGAACTCAACAGGCCATGTCGTGTTGTAGACGAAGGTTTCCGAGGGGGAATCCATCCTGGCGGATGGAGGATCGTTCTTGTTAACGATATGGAGTGTGAAATTCGAATATATCCTGTAGGGGGTCACGGGGTAGTCACCCCTCGTTCCGAGTTCCTCCGAAGGCCTGTCGTTCACCCAGGCTGCGACCGGGTAGTCCCCCACGAGCTTGTTTTCGGTCAAGAACTCAAGTGTACCTTTCTTGGAGTCGAACTGGTATCCTTCGGTGAATTCGAGCTGGACACCGGAACGCTCGAATACGGTTGTGGTGATATTTGTGCCATACCTCAATACCTGCTCATAATCGGGATCGACATCCGTGGCGGTGAACTGGATAACGGCCTTAGTGTCCTCGTTGACATAATGGTCGTCGGGGAGTTCCATTACAGGGACATCGTTCACAGGTCCGACATACACATAGAGGTCCCCGAGGACATAGGCTCCTTCCAGATCGGAGCAGTTGAAACGGAAATGTGCGAAGAAATCGGACCAGGTCTTGTCCCCGCCCGGCCGGTAGTTCTTACCCTTCAATCGATCCTGGGTCGGAACGTAAGGGCAAGCCCAGTCAGGTGTGGGGGTGAATATTATGGAAGATCCTTCCGGGTCAAGGTCTATCGATATGTTCTCCGGGCTTGCAAGGTCGTTCATCGGTGTGTAGGTGTAGAGCAGTGTGTCGTCCGGATCTCGGTTATCCCCGAAGATGTCATCGAGCTGATCATTGTCCTTGTTGATCCCGTCATAATAGGAATCCTCGTTCATCGCAATGGAAAAGAAATCCTTTTCGGAGATCTGGGTCGGGGGATCGTTCACGTTCAGTACCTCGATCCAAAGCTCCGCCATCGAGCTGCCCGTGGAGTTCCATGCCGTCACCTTTATCTTGAAATGGTCCTGACCGTAAATATAGGAATTGAAATCGGGGTCCTTGCAGGTAACTGTCGCGGTTGCAAAGTTCGTGTCGTAATGGGAGGTTACGAACTTGACCTCGATCGGGGTCGTCGACTTGTCGTATCCCCAAGGATAGGCGACCTCGAAAGCCTTGTGTGGGTATTGGATCTCCCCTTCCTTCCAGTTATAGTTGGGATCGAAGAAAATATCGAGGGAACCCCTGCCAGTGCCGTAGAAATACTGACCCGAGAACTCGTTGAAGTCCTCATAGAGAGTGATCTCCACCACCGATCGGTTGACAATTGGACCGACAGCCCTGGTCAGATCGGCGGCAAGGACCGGAACATCGTCCCCAGAGGCGATGATCAAACCGGAAATGACCATTAGTAGGGATATCGATAAGCCTTTCAGGAACCTGGCATGCGTTGACATGACCATGCAGAACACCTCGACCCAAAAACGACTGGATACGACCCTCAAAATGACCCTTCCATTATAAACATTTTGAGTTATCCCTTACTCGCGACACGGATCATGGACGGATATGTGATGCTTTCCTTTTTGAAACCACAAGGACCCTGACCAGATGTCCATAATGATATGGGCAAATCTTAATAACGGTTAGAGACGATTCGAGAACAAGCTTGGGGGGGCGAAAGATTGGAACAAGAAAAGGATGAAGAGGTCATCATAAGTCTACCCGTTAAAAAAAGCAGCATCTCGTCGGTTGACGGGGGCATCGCCAGACTTCATACATCGCACATGGACATGTTCGAGGATGAGGAATCACACATGGTCATTGTCAGATACGGGAAGAAGGACAAGGTCGTTCGTCTTGTATCGGACAGGTTCGCACCAAAGAATGTCATCATACTCAGACAGGGAGACATGGAGGACCTTGAGGTCGACGAGGGAGACGCAGTGGACATCGAACCTTATCACAAGCTCAAGGACGAGCTGAAGGAGACATGGGAGAAGTTCGCCTCCAGGTTCAGAAAGAAGGATGAAGACGAAGAAGAAAAAGGTGATTGAATGGGAATAGGACAGAGCTTACAGGCCATCTCAGTGACCCACCCGTTATCCATCAACAGGAAGATCGATCAGTACCTCAGCGAGAAGCTGCCCTTGTTGATGGACGAATACAAGATCGCGGACCGCAACGATGTTGCGGACCTCGACAAGGAATTCGAGGGATTCGAAACCCGGATGGAGGAGATGGACAGGTGGAAGAAGAACTTCGATGAAAGACTCAGATCCGGCCGGGCAAGGCTCGATCGGCTCAAGATGAAATACGGAGTGAAGTGAGGTGGTTGTGATGGGTTGGGATTGGACGACTTTCTGGTACGTACTCGTGATAGGCTTGTTGTTGGTAGCCCTTGTCCTTGTCATCATCTGGTACTTCCAGCTTTCAAGGAAAAGGAAGAAGGGACCTTCGCATATCGAACTATATTTCGATGAGAACTTCCGGGGGATAATGAGCGAATGGGACTTCCTCACCAGGGACAAGGTGAAGGATTTCAAGAAGGACATGCTCAAGAGGCTCGGCAAGGTGGGGGGCGATATCGACGGGCTTGAAAAGAAGAAGACCTCTCTTGACAAGAGAATGACCGTACTCGAGACCAAAATGAAGGACCTGGAGGGATTTTGAGGAGGTGACATGATGACGGAATATATCGAGGAAGAGCAGGAGAAGAAGGGGTTCTTCGAATGGTTCAGGTCCCTTTTCCGGGGTAAGGAGGAAGAGGAAGGGGAGGTCCAGGAAGCTCCGAAATACAAACGAAAGCTCCTGGACGGAAGGATCGAGAAGTACCTGGACCAGAACATGGACGCCTACATCCAGGAGTACGGCATACTCACAGGCCTTGACATCGAATCCTACGAGATGAGATATACGAGTCTCACTTCAAAGATCTCGGGAATGAAGGAGTACATGATCGACGCTGACGCCCAGATATCGGCGATGGAAAAGGAACTGGCACAGGTCCAGACCGCATCTAAAAAGAAGTAGGAGTGGAACCGAATGCTGGCAAAGCTGATAGAGGATTACAAGGTAGTGAACTCGGTCGGTAACCACGTTGGAAAGATCAAGGACATCTACATTGACCTCAACAAATGGATGATCGTTGGGTTCGAGATCTCACCGGGAGCCCTGAAGAAGGATTTCATGATAAAGGTAGAGGATGTCGTCAAGTTCGACGAGGGAGACAAGATAGTGATCGTTAACGACGAGTTCGAGACCCTAGATGCCCCGGAACACCCGATGAGGGAGAGATATCCCTTCGACGAGCTGAAAAAACATCCGGTACTTGATTCCGATGGGGAGAAGGTGGGAAAGATCTACAACCTCGAGATACCCTTCGAGAAGCTCAGGACCTTCAAAGTATGGAAGGTTCTCATCAGGACAGGTATATCCGAGAGAAGGCTAAGATTGAACCCTTCGGAGATCGTAGAGATAATGGACGATATCAAGCTGGCCAAGACCGAGGAAGAATATCAGGGTATCGAGTAGCCTCTCACGGGTCATACCGGTCCTTGGTATGGGACTTTAACTTCGGATACGTCCCGTTCAGTTCAAGGGCCCTAAAAATGCCTAGTACTGTGAAAAATATATAACGAAGATACTTCATCCACGGTCAAATCAAAGAGGTGAACCGGATGCCAACCACGGAGAAGATGATAAAACAGGTGCTGGAACTCCGGGAGAAAGGACTATCCAGGGAAGATATCGCGAAGGAGCTTCACCTGTCAGAGGAGACCGTAGGATGGCTGCTCTCACGGGGAGAGGGATCGGAGAAACCACCTGCGGACATCTATATCGGATGGAGGTCCATGGGGGTATATTCTTCGAGGCTCACGCATATGGCCAGGATCTTCTCGGACATCATTCTCGAAGAGTGCGCTAAGCATGATATGGACGTCGATGCGATAATGGGGGTCGCCATAAACGGCATTCCGCTGGCAACCACCATCGCCAACGAGATGGACGTCGAACTGGTACTCTTCAGGCCAAAACGGGGTGAGGATACCGGTGAGGCAGTTGGATCGATCCTTTCCAATTTCGCTGGTGTTAGGGATAAGAGGGTGGTTATAGTGGATGACGTCCTATCCACCGGATCCACGATGAAGAACGCCATCGAGTTCCTCAAGGCAAATCAGGGAGAGCCTGCCCTCTGCCTCGCGATCGTGAACAAACAGAACTTCGACCAGATAGACGGGGTACCAGTAAGGGCCCTTATAAGGACGCATGTCGTTTGAGGCCGTATCCTTGGTGATCGAATGCACTGGGCTGACGTTATAGCTGGAAGGCTGAAGGATTCGGGCGGTCCCCACAGGATAGCTACGGGTATTACCCCTTCGGGACACATCCACGTGGGGAACATGAGGGAGATACTCACCGGAGACCTTGTCCATCGCGCCTCCAGGGAGCTTGGTGTGGATTCGACCTTGTATTACCTTGCTGATGATTTCGATCCTCTGAGGAAGGTCTATCCGTTCCTGCCCGATGAATACTCCGATCATATTGGAAAACCCCTTTCGGAGATACCTTCCCCTGAGGGGGGCGGGAAGACCTATGCCCAGTATTTCCTGGAACCATTCCTGGAATCGGTCGAGGAGCTGGGGATCGAACCGGTCGTGCTCCCCTCGAGCGAGTCATACAGGGAGGGAAAATACTCCCAGGCCATTGCGATCCTTCTCGATAAAAGAGAGGAGGCAAGGGAGATCCTGAACAGGGTGTCCGGCAGGGACCTTCCCGATGACTGGTTCCCATACAACGCCAAATGTCCTTCCTGCGGAAGGATCAGCTCCACTCAGGCCTTTGAATGGTCAGCCCCATATGTCCTTTACAGATGCAGGTGCGGTCATGAGGGGAAAGCGGATACAAGGACGGATGACGGCAAGCTCCCCTGGAGGCTGGACTGGCCGGCAAGATGGTACTGGTTGGGAGTTACCTGCGAACCCTTCGGAAAGGACCATGCGGCATCCGGCGGCTCCTACGATACTTCCTCCGAGATCATCCGCAGGATCTTCGGAAGGGAGCCCCCGATACCTGTTGTATACGAATGGATACAGCTCAAGGGAAAGGGAGCCATGTCCTCATCGAGCGGGGTCGTCGTAAGCGGTGTGGACATGCTTAGAATGACTCCCCCGGAGGTGCTCAGGTTCCTCATAGCAAGGAACCAGCCGGCAAGGCATATCGACATGGACCCCGGTCTCGGTATACTCAACCTGGTGGACGAGTTCGACCGTTACGAGGAGAACTTCTACAAGGATGAGAGCGGGGACGATCCCGATGACATGAAGAGGACCTATATGCTCTCGATGGTGAGCGATGCCAAGGACAGGGAGCATATGGAGCATCTTGTGAACGTTCCCTACAGACACCTTGTAACGCTCACCCAGCTTTCAACGGACCTTGACCGGATGGTCGATATGATCAAGCGGTCCGAGGGGATCGAGGAGCTGTCGGGCGCATCGCTGGAAAGACTTATCCACAGGAAAGCATGCGTCGATTTCTGGCTGGAGCGGTTCGCACCGGAGGGGGTCAGGTTCGAGCTGTACGAAGAACCTCCGCTCGAGGAGATCGAGAAGCTGAACACAGAGATGAGGGCGGCCCTCGAGGGAATGTATCAGGACTTCCAGGGCATCCCCTGGGACGGGGAGAACATCCATAATACGATATACGAGGGTTCGAGGGCAAGAGACATCGAACCCGGGACCACTTTCAAGGCCTTCTATAGGATACTCCTGGGCAGGGACAGGGGTCCAAGGCTTGGTTTCTTCCTTTCCACGATGGAAAAGGAGGAGGTCCTGAGGAAGCTCAAGATAGTCCTCGGTAAGAATGGGAATTGACCAAGCTGTTTAATTGATACTTGTTAATGCATTATTCATATGGTAGCCTCGTCGCCTTCGAACCATAGATATATGGCTTCGCCGATATTGGCACCAGCGAGGGAAGTTCATGACAAGATACAGGATCGCGGAAATGCCTGGGGACGGCGTTGGTGTCGAGGTCGTAGAGGCTGCCAAGCTCGTTCTTGACGCCGTCGGCTTCAAGGCGGAATACAGGCTTGGGGACATCGGCTGGGAGTTCTGGAAGAGCGAGGGGAATGCTCTTCCGGATAGGACCATCGAGCTTCTTAGGAACACTGACTGCGCGCTATTCGGCGCCATCACCTCCAAGCCAAAGGACGAGGCCGCAAAGGAACTGGACCCGACCCTCATTGATAAGGGATATGTGTACTTCTCTCCCATAGTTGGCATGAGACAGCTGTTCCAACTCCATACCAATATGCGTCCCTGCAGGTCATACACCGGCAATCCGCTGAACGTGAAGGACGGGATCGATCTTGTCGTGTTCAGGGAGAACACCGAAGGGCTCTATGCCGGGATCGAATGGTGGCCGGTCCCGGACGAGGTTAGGGAGACCTTCCTAAGGCATCATAAGAAATGGGGTCCTTTTCAGGAGTTCCCTAGGGAGGACGTTGCTGTTTCCCTCAGGGTCATCTCGAGGAGAGGGGCCCGGAGGATAATCAGGTCGGGATTCGAATACGCCAGGAAGTTCAAGAAGACCAGATTGACCCTGGCAGAGAAGCCGAACGTTCTTAGGGAGACCTCCGGCCTGATGACGAAGGTTGCCAGGGAAATGGCATCCGAATACCCGGATGTCCCGATGGACGAGGCGAACATAGACGCCATGGCGATGTGGCTTGTCAAGGACCCGGAGAAGTACCAGGTCATAGTGGCCTCCAACCTCTTCGGGGACATCCTCTCCGACCTCGGCGGGGGGCTCGTCGGGGGGCTCGGATTTGCCGCTGCAGCCAACATCGGGGATGATTATGCCGTCTTCGAACCCACACACGGCTCCGCCCCGAAATACGCGGGGCAGGGGATCGTCAACCCCATCGCGATGATACTCGCATCAAAGCTCATGCTCGATCATCTCGGAGAGACCGAGATGGGATCCGTCATCGAAGGAGCTGTCTCGGAGGTCGTCAGGGAGGGCGTGGTGAGGACAAAGGACCTGGGGGGAACGAACTCCACCATGGAGATGGCAAAGGCCATAGCTTCCAAGGTATGAAGGGGAGGTCTAGTGACCAGGACCGCGGATATTAAAAAAGAGGTCAAGAAGACCTACAACGTCATCGCTCCCCATTTTGCCGCAACCAGGGAAAGGGTATGGCCTCCAACCCGAAGCATCATAAATGAACTCGCTCCATGCAGAATGGGCGACCTGGGCTGCGGGACCGGCCGGGCCCTGGTTGAAGCTGCAGAGCTTGGCTGTTCCGTAACGGGGATCGATAGTTCTACCGGTCAGCTGGAGATGGCAAGGAAATTCCTTGAGAGGTCCGGACATCTGGGTGATGCCATATTGATGGAGGGGGACCTTGAAGAACTCCCTCTGGACGACGGGGTCCTTGACCTCTGTCTGATGATCGCTGCCCTCCACCACCTGCCCGACCGGAAAGCGAGGATCAGGGCGCTCGAGGAAGCTTACAGGGTGACCGCGGACGGAGGGTCCCTTCAGGTCTCGGTATGGACATGGGACCAGGAGCGGTTTCGCGAGCAACATCTTTCGAGGATCGAAGGACGAAGGGAGCCCGACGAACATGACGGCCCCCTTTCCGGGGATTTCATGGTTCCATGGAAAAAAGGGGAGGAAGCCATCAGGTTCTATCATCTCTACGGACCTGGAGAGCTTGAAGAGGAGGTCTCATCCACGGGATGGACGCTCCTGAGGAGCTTCTTCGACGGAAGGAACCACTGGGTGGAATGCCTCAAAGCCCCCTGACGTTGCCGACATGACCCTCCGAGGCTCCGTCCTCCTCGAACTCTTCCGATGGCTTCTTCGGAGGTCTGTACCTGATCATGAAGAATGCGGCAACGCCCAGCACCACAAGCAGGAGGAGGATCACTATGAGGACGAATACCCCGGGTCCCGAACCCTTGTCTGTCTCTATGTCTATGTCGTCATCATCGTCGACCGGCTCCTGGGGATTCACCCTAAGTGTTCTCTCGGATGTTACGATCTCCCTCCCGTCGATCTCGATCTCGAACCTGTAGGTATGGGTTCCCTTGTCGAGCTTCATGGTCCTTGTCAGGTTCATGCCGTCGATCGGGTCTCCGCTCTCGATATCGAGTGTGAACTCATCACCGTCCACCACGACCTTCTGGACGTCGGGACTTCTCCCCAGACCGTAGCGGAAATGGACGAAGAAGGTCACATCATCCCCTTCAAAAGGTCCCTCGGGAATGTAACCGTCAAGGATGATCTGAGGATCGTAGACATCGGGACCCATCAATTCCCCGTTCCTGGGATACCGGAAGGTCGATCCGTCGATCTCTGCCAAGAAATAATAGCTGTGCGACCCTGAAGACATCATCGTCGAAGTCCTGAACTCCACTCCGGAGGAAGGATCGGTACCTTCGGTTGCCATACCATCGACCAGCTCCTCCCCGTCGTCCACGAACAGATAGACATCATCGGGCATCCTTCCCCGCGGGTCCTTCCAGTGAATGGTGAAAGTGAACAAAGTGTCGGTGTTCCCCTCCTCGAGGTCCAATGACGGGCCGTAGAGGACGGGATCCTCGGGAGAGGTGACCATCGGTCCGCTGTATTCTCCTGTCCCCGGAAGCCTCTGACCGTCAACCTCGAAATGATATGAATGGGATCCTTCAGCAAGAGTTCCAGACCAGGAATAGACCGCTCCGGACAGAATGTCCCCCGATCCCTTCTCCATCGAGTTCCGGGACCCATCCACGAAAACGTTTACAACAGCAGGGACGTCCCCTTCAATGTCCCTGACAGTGATCCTGAATTCGAAAACCGTATCGATGTCCCCTCGTTCCGGATCGACCCCCCCCATGCTCAGCTCATGCGGATCGTCGACCGGGTTCACGATCACGGTTACCTCGGAGCTGACAGGATCGTGCTGTCGGTCGGTAGCTGAGAGATTGAAGCTGAAGGTCCCATGCTCGTTCGCGGGAGGGACGATGACGATGCTGTCGCCGTCGATGTCCACCTCGAGGGGGGCGGTATCACTTGCGGAGTAGTCAAGTGCGTCACCGTCCGGATCGGTGAAGTAGAGGTTGGGGTCCAGGTCAGAATATACCTCGTCCTCGTCGATGGTGATGTCGGGGATCTCGGAAGCGACAGGGGGGCTGTTATCACCCGCGGTCTTCAGGACCAGCTCCTGGACCAGAACGTTACCTTCCCCGTAGGGGGCATAGGTCTCCCACTTCACCCACCAGCCGACCGCGTCGGAATAGTAGAGGGTGGAGTTGTGAACGGTCTCCATCCCCTCCGTTTCCTTCATCTCCTTTACCACGTAGACATCATGTATCGTGCCCCCCAAACTCAGGGTGGTCTGGTTGGAGCAGTACCTCCAGTGTACGTAGGTCTCGTCCGAGGTTCCCGAATCTATCGTCGATCCTCCCGATGTCAATGTCCATGAAGTTATGGACCTTACTTCATCGGTCCACGATGTCTGGGGGGCATCGGATCTCAGTGGGAACTTCACCCATCGGAAGTATGGGAGATCTATATCCGTCGAAGAGCTGTTCGTTCCGGAGATCCCGGATCCATCGACCACGCGGGTCAGCTCCCTCGTCGACCTGACCATCGAGAGGTCGTCCTGCTTGTAATACGCCTCCCATGTCCCGGATTCGTCTCCTGTGCCGTCCGGAGTGACGAACTCTCCCGTGATCGTGCCCGATACCTTGAAGATATCCATCGAGTTCCATATGCCCGTGGCAACGCTCGCCGTCTGGACCCCGGTTCTGCTCGAGGTACCGTCCGGGCTCCATTCACTGTAGGACCATTCGAGATAGGTCCCCTGCTGGAGCGAGGGGGCGTCTATCTTTCTGGACGGGGGTCCCGAAAAAACCATCGGTGATATCATGGTAAGCATGAACAGGGATACTGCTAGAAGCGCGAGGAGCCTCTTCCCCGACGGTTGCATGCGGATGAAATCATTACAGATGATATTAACGCTTTCGGGCTGTAAGTGAAAGCATCGATGGATTTAAGGAGCGTTCCGCTTTTCGGAGGGACCGATGAAAAAGCTCGGCTTCGTCGTGAACCCAATAGCAGGCATGGGCGGGAAGGTCGGTCTCAAAGGCACCGACGGCGTTGTCGAGGAAGCGATATCGATGGGAGCCGAACCTCGTGCGCCGGATCGGGCTCTGGAGGCCTTGATCAGGCTCCGGGAGGCGTTCACACGCCACCGTCTCAAGGAAGACATACTGTGGCTTACCGCTGGAAATGAAATGGGAGAGAACGAACTGGTCTCACTTGATGTGAACGAGTGGAACATCAGAAGGGTCCACACACCAAGCGACCACACGACAGCTGAGGATACAAGGGAATTCGTGAGAAAGGCGATCGAAGAGGGAGCCGAGCTCATTGTCTTCTGCGGAGGGGACGGAACGGCAAGGGACGTGTTCGAAGCTGCGGGGAAGAACCCGATCTTCGGGATCCCCTCCGGTGTGAAGATGCATTCCGGGGTGTTTGCTATCGATCCGGTCACTGCGGGGGAGCTTCTGGAGTTCTATATCCGGGGGGAGATGACCACGGGGGAAGGCGAGATCATGGACCTGGACGAGGAAAGGTACAGGAAGGGGGATTGGAACATCAGGTTGTACGGGATCGCCACGACGCTGTACGAGCCCGCTTTCATTCAGACGGGAAAGTTCATGATGGCCGAGCAGGAGGTCGCAACATTCCTCGAGGAGATCGCGGATGACATCGCGGAGCGGATGGAGGAAGAGCCCGGGTCCGTTTTCATACTGGGTCCTGGGGGGACCCTGGAATCAATAGGCGAGAGGATCGGGATCGACAAGACCCTTCTGGGAGTAGATGTCGCCAGGGGGATCGAGCAGATAGGAAAGGACTGCGGAGAGAAGAAGCTGCTTTCTATCCTGGATGATCTACCGGAAGGGACACCGGTCTATCTCGTCGTCTCCCCGATAGGTGGGCAGGGCTTCTTCCTTGGAAGGGGGAATCTTCAGGTCAGCCCCGAGATCATCCGGAGGATCGGTCTGAGGAACATAATTATCGTTTCCGTCCCACAGAAACTTGACATGACCGATGCCCTGAGGATCGATACGGGGGACCACCTGCTGGATATGGAGATCAGAAAGGCAGGGAGCCTCAAGGTCCTCACAGGCTACAGGACATACAGACTTAAGAAAATTAAATAAAAAAAAAAGGAGGCCGGAAGGCCTCCTCATCCTTTATTGCGTTCTCCCTACTGGAAGCTTACACCGCAGCTCGGGCAGGATGCAGCATCCTCTTCTATGACCGCACTGCAGTTTGGACATTCCAAAGCCAGTTCGAACTCCGCACCGCAGTTGCTGCACCTCGAATCGTAGGGTCCGAGGGGGGCGCTGCACTCGGGACAGACGTCGCCGATCTCCTCCTCTGTCCGCTCCATTTCGTCAATGAGAAGCTCGAGGTCCTGGACCTCCTGCATCTCGGATTCCTCGGGAAGCCCCATGAGGTCCTTTGATGCGGCGGGAAAGGCCGATTCCTCGATCTCGTCCATCAGGTCTTCATCGAACTCGTCCTCGAGGTCTTCCTCGTATTCTTCTGCAAGCGACGGAGCCATCTCCGGCACCATAGGTGCTTCCAGGGGTCCTTCATCGAACTCCTCGGGTGGCTGCGGGGCAAGTTCCTCCGGTATCTCCTCCTCTGCTTCGCCTCCGCGCATGACATAGAACACCACGGCCCCCACTATCGCGAGGATCACCACGATGATCAGTATTATCATCCAGACCGGAGGTCCGTCGGTCCCCTCGCTCTCGGTGACCTCTATCGTGATCTGTGACTGGTCCGTTCCACCTTCACCGTCGGTGACGACCACTGTGAACGTATACGTGCCCGGTTCGAAATCGCCGAGGTCAACGATCACGGTCGATGTGCTGCCCGTCCATCCGGTGTTCGGGGTGACGGACCACGCATACGCAAGAGTGTCGCTGTCGGCATCGGATGCAGCCACCGTGAATTCAAGGTCCTTGTTCTTTGGTATCCTTGTGGCAGAGGGTGAGATGTCATGAATGACAGGATGATGGTTCGTCACACCGGAATCGTACGGGTCAGTATCCTGGTCGTTCGGAATACCGTCACCGTCAATGTCCCCGTCGTTGTCCGTGAAGAGACCGTCACCGTCGATATCCAGCTCCACAACTTCGCCCATCGTTGGCGGAAGTTGTCCTGAGTAAGCAAGCTGCGAAGCCAAAATGGTCACCCAATCGGAGCTGGGTTGCCCGGGATCGATCGTACCCGTGATGTACTTGACCATGTCAAGGGTGAACTGTCCGCCGCCGCTGCCGATCGCCCTTATCACGGGATTCACTATCGTGGCATCCAGAGGGGCCTCGATAACGGCAACTATGGATCCGCCGGAGGATCTATATTTAACGCCATGGTCGGATGTTTTGAAGTCAGAAGCTCTTGTTCCGGAACCGAACAGCATCGAGCCCCCGTATTCAATATCGAGATCGGCGTTGGTGCCTGTGAGCTCGAAGAGATAGAACTCGAAATCGGCATCGATCACGAGATATGGATACGGAAACGGAGCGACGGAGTACCTGTTCGATGGACCGACGGTCTCCGTCTGTTCGTCGGATACCTGAAGATTGATCGCCTCCGTCCCCATCTTTACGCCGGGGGTCGTCGGGGCGTTGAAATCAAGTGTTATCGTTATCCCTTCGCTGATACCGAGGTTCTCGTTATGGTCGAGGGCATCATCGATGTTTCCAGCAACATCGTACTGGGCGGAACCTCCGAAGACCCTGCCGGGCAGATCGTCCCTGGCATAGACCTTCGCAACATCCTCGCTTGTCTTGGAAAAGTCCCATTCATGTGTGAAAAGGGGGTCGAACCACTCAGCTGTGGCATTCAGGACCTCGCCGCCCGGGATGGTGATGTAGACCGTGTCAATATCATTATCCTGGTCGTTGTTCGTTACCGTGAAATCGAGGCTGGCCTCCTGACCGGCACCGAATATCAGCAGGTCAGAAGGGAACTCGGGAATGGCAAGGTGCCCCTGGTTCCTCTCCATCACCACGGTGAAATCGTCCTGACCGAAATCGTGACCTACCGTGCCGTGGGGCCTGTCAAGATATGCAACCGCCCCGAAGGCGGCAAAGAACAGCACCGCGGCAATGCCGACGATCAGCTTCTCCCTAAGTTTCCCATCCATCGAAACTTCTCCTTTGCGAGGTCGTCCTTGTATCTATGTATAGTATACTCTCGGACGACGGCCTATTCACAGGAGGTATAAAAAACCTTTCCATTCCATTATCACCAGGAAGCAATCACTGGATAACAACCCTGTGATAGTTCTGTGATATTTCTGGCCCCCGGTATCCTAAGCGCCCTGGAGTATGAAATATACCTTCCTGATAACGATGAACGTGAATATGAACAGGAAGGTGTAGATGAAGAAGTTCACCCTGTCCTTCAGGGGTTTGGACGTGTAGGCATCCGTCAGCTCCCTGAGAACGAGAATGCCAAGAAGGATGAGGACGAAGAAGACCTCCAGGGATTCAACGAAAACAAGGCAGATCGAGGTCCATACCGCAAGTGCGAGAACAAGCTTGGATTCAGGCCGCAGGTTCACCACCTCTCCAGTTTGTAGGTCACTTTGCCGTCTTTGTGTTCGACCGATGCGATCCGCAAAGGACTCCTTGAGATCCTCGCCGAGGCCGAAAGCACGGCCGAGCAGCCCGGACAACCCACGGTCGCATGAAGCCTTTCGTCCTCCTTCCACGCTTCCTCGCATACTTCCCTGAACCGTGAATGGGTTATCTCGATGAAGATGTCGACACCCTTGGTCCTTGCCGAGATCGACCCGATGAGACCCGTCCCCTTCGACAGCCTTTCGAGGGTCTCGTTCAGATCTGACAGGTTCTCTTCCGAGAACCTCTTTCCGGAATCCTTCTCGATCCGGTCGACCATTCCGGAGCCAGGCGGGATCATTGAAACTCCCATGGACGATCCCGTGGTCCCGACGATGAGGACCTGTTCCGAGACCAGTTTTGGAAGGGGAAGGGGGCGCTCCTCGGCAGGTATGTAGACCCTCTCCTGCTTGAGCCTCCCCCCGACCGGTATGTAGATGCCGTTGCCTTTCAGCTCGAGCGACCCTAGCAGCCTCCCCATGTTCCTGTCCTGATCTAAAAGCAGAGGGTCGACCATTTCCTTGGGAACTGTCCTGAACGAGAACAGAAAGAGCATCAGGATCCCGATCAGGAAAGTACCGAACCCAGCCCTTAGAACGAATTCGGCCGCCTTGTCAGCGATGCCAATGTCGGCGAAGGGAACGATCTTACCGGATATCAGGACCATGGCGAGGCCCGACAAGGCTAGCGCGATGCCGCCCAACCTCAGCAGGACCTCTTTCTTGTCCATCGACCCAACTATGCCCTTGCTGTAGATAAACGTGTCGAAACCTTTATGTCAGGAGATAATCTCACCTTTCAATTAGAAAGCCAGCTTCCCGGGTAGTTGACGGGATACGTGCTGGTGGGTCTGGTGCCGGAATGATAGAACAGGTCAGGACCGCATACAGGTACCTACTGGTGATGGGTGCAGGACTGGTCCTCCTGATGTTCTCCGTAATGGTACCTGTTCTTTCCTCGGATGCCGATTTCTCGATCTACAACACCGGCTGGAACGGTTGCTCCGAGATCGGAAGGGACACCTATTCCACCGGGTCCTTCATACCGACCATAGACCTGTCAGCCTCCTCTAGTGAGAGGGTCGTCCACAACTCATTTTCGGAACTCGAGGGAGGCCTGAGACCTTCACGTTCGGCACTGCTGATAATCGGTCCCGACGGATCTTTCTCGAAGGAGGAAGGGAAGTTCGCCGATTCGTTCCTCAACGACGGGGGCTTGATCCTCCTGGCGGATGATATCGGAACCGGGAACGAGCTGCTCTCCTACCTCAACACCTCCACAAGGATATCCGAGAGGACCCTTCTCGATCTGTCATTCATGAAGAGCAGCAAGTTCTCCGTGACAACGGAGTTCTCCGACCACGATATCACGAGGAACCTGACCATGCTCCTGATGAACCTGCCCTCAACGGTAATACCATCCGAGAGGGCATTCCCGGTCGTGAATTCTTCCAGGACATCATGGCTGAGCCTTGACGGGGACGGTATCTGGGACGAAGGGGAGCCACTGGGACCTTTTCCATTGTTGACGATCGAGAGGTACGGAAGGGGGACGCTTATCGTTCTCTCGGAGCCAAGCCTTCTCATCAATCAGATGCGCGGCGAAATGGACAACGGGATCTTCGTCGGCAACCTCATCGAATTCATCTCACGGGACAGGGAGAACATCATTGTGGACGAATCCCACAGGGACCTCACGAACCCGGTCCAGTTCACGAACTCGTTCGTGGCGGGTATGGACCCGTACCAGAAAGTCGGGGTCCTGGTAGCGATCTCAGTGATCTTCATGATCCTGAACACATCCTATCCGAGAACGGTCCTCGGATCGCTTCGAAGGCTCATCGACAGGCTTCTATCGGAGAAGAGGGTTGTGCCTGGTGAACAAAGGCCTCCCATTGAGGCTGTCATGGAAGCACATCCGGACTGGGACCGAAGGGTGCTGGAGAGATTGATCAAGGACATCGAGGGAGCTACATGAGCACGGCTTCGCAGGAACTATACACAAAGGTCAGAGATGAGACATCAAAGGTCATCATCGGTTATGAGGACATAATCGAGGACTTCCTGATCTGTCTATCGGCAGGGGGGCATATTCTACTGGAGGGTGTCCCGGGGATCTCCAAGACGACGCTTGCGAAGACCCTTTCCGACGTGGTCGGCCTCTCCTTCAAGAGGATACAGTTCACCCAGGACCTCCTTCCCGCGGACATTACCGGCCATTATTTCTACAACCAGAAGGAGCAGGAGTTCCAGTTCAGGAAGGGCCCCATATTCGCCAATGTCATCCTGGCGGACGAGATCAACAGGGCCCCGACCAAGACGCAGTCCGCACTCCTGGAAGCTATGGAGGAGAAGCAGGTTACGGTTGAAGGTACAACCTTCAAGCTCCAGGAGCCTTTTCTCGTGATGGCGACCATAAACCCGGTCGAACATGAGGGGGTCTACACGCTGCCCGAGGCCCAGCTCGATCGTTTCATGATGAAGGGAATCATGGATTACCTACCGATGGAAAAAGAGCTGAAGCTCCTCGAGTTGAAGAACAAGGAATGGAGGAGGCAGAACCACAGGCCCCTGAACGAGGATGTATTCAACATCCTTATCAGCGAGGTCCATTCCTGCAGAGCAGACGCGACGATCCTGGCCTATATAAGGGATATTGTGAGGGAGACAAGGCTGGACGAACAGATCATACTCGGAGCCAGTCCGAGGGCGGGGGAGCAGATCCTATACGCTTCAAAGGCTGCCTCCGTCCTTTCCGGAAGGAACTACGTGATCCCCGACGATGTGAAGAAAGTTGTCAGAAAGATGATCCCGCACAGATTGACACTTTCCCTCGACAGCGAGCTCGAGGGTATATCGTCGGCCAAGGTCACGGAGGATATTCTTTCAAGGGTCGAGGTCGTGAAGCCCCAGGGGGCCTGAAAGAAGGTGATGTGAGATGGGTTCTCCGTTCCTTGCTTATGATATCAGGGGAAAGGTGGGGGAAGATATCACCGAGGAGATGGTCTACTCCATCGGCCTTGCCTACTGCGAGCTCTTCGGAACCAGGAAGGTGGTGTTGGGGAGGGACATCCGGCCCTCCTCTACCAAGCTGTCCGAGGTTCTCTCCGAAGGGCTTTCCGATGGCGGAGCGGATGTTCTCGATATCGGCCTCTGCGGGACCGAGGTGGTGTATTTTGCCACCCCGCACCTTGATGCCGACGGCGGAATAATGATCACGGCATCCCACAATCCCAGAGGATACAACGGGATGAAGATGGTGAAGAGGGGATCGGTCCCGATATCAAAGGACAACGGGCTCCATACCATCAAGGACATGGTAGAGAAAGGAGGACTCGGCAAGAGCGGTTCCCAAGGCTCCGTCAGAGAGGTCGACATATGGGAGCCGTATACCGGGAAGGTGCTGTCGTTCCTGAAGGACAAGGGGTCCCTGGAGGGCTTCAAGGTCGTGACCGACCCGGGCCATGGATGTGCCGGCCCCGCCCTCGACCTCGTTGCAGAGGAGACGGGATTGGTCCTCGACAGGCTGCATCACGAGCCGAACGGGACCTTTCCGGCAGGGGTTCCGAACCCGATCCTGCCCGAGATGAGGGGGCCGATCTCGGAAAGGGTCGGAAGCACGGATGCGGGGCTGGGAGTGGCCTGGGACGGCGATTACGACAGGTGCTTTCTTTTCGACGAGAACGGCGGTTTCACCGAGGGGTATTACATCGTCGGCCTGCTTGCCCGGAAGATGCTCGAGAGGGAGAAGGGAGGCAGGATCATTCACGATCCGAGGTTGACCTGGAACACCATCGAGATAGTCAACGAGATGGGGGGGGTTCCGGTCATGAACAAGACCGGACATGCTTTTATTAAGGACCGGATGAGGCTGGAGGACGCCGTGTACGGCGGCGAGATGTCCGCTCATCATTATTTCAGGGATTTCTACTACTGCGATACCGGAATGATCCCCTGGTTGATCGTTCTGGAGCATATGATCGAGACCGGAAAGGAACTTTCCGAGCTTATCGGGGAGAGGATGAGGAGGTATCCCGTAAGCGGTGAGATCAACAGGAAGGTGTCCGATCAGAAGGCCGTCATTTCGACCATCGAGGAGAAATACTCGCCGGATGCAGCGAACGTCGACCATACCGACGGCGTATCGGTGGAATACGAACATTACAGGTTCAATCTCAGGTCCTCGAACACGGAGCCCCTGATCAGACTGAATGTCGAAACAAGAGGGGATAAAAAGCTTCTTGACGAGAAGACGCGGGAGCTTCTCGACCTTATCGACAGTATGTGAAGAGGGTTCGAATGGAGAAGTTCAGGCTACTTGTTGATGAAACGGCGACCCCCTCCGAGAACATGGCAAGGGACGAGGCACTACTTAGAAGGGTGATAGCGAAGGAGTCCATGCCATGCATCCGTTTTTATCAATGGAGGCCTGCCGGACTTTCACTTGGGAGGTTCCAGAGCATCGAGAAGGGGGTCGATCTCGAGGCTTGTAATAGGTACGGGGTGGAGGTCGTGAGGAGATTGACAGGGGGGGAGGCGGTCCTGCATGACGACGAGATCACCTATTCCATTATCGTTCCGGTGACGCATCCGAAGTTCGACGGCAAGGGGGTGGTGGACACCTACAGGACGATATCAAGGGCGCTGGTGAAGGGACTTCAGCTGACCGGGGTCGAATCCACCATGGCAGGGAGTGCCCCGACCCGTCCCGATCCTGCGGGGCAGGGGGTCTGCTTCTATACACCGACGGTCTACGAGATAGTGGCCAAGGGGAAGAAGATCATAGGTTCCGCACAAACGAGGGAGAAACTTATCATCCTACAGCACGGATCGATCCCCATCGATTGGGATATCGACAAGCAGCTCGATGTGATGGGGATCCCCTCCGGGAACCGGGAGGTCTTCAGGGATCTCTTTACGACGAGGGCAACAACAATATCGGAACAGCTGGGGGGACGGCCGGGGTTCTATGACCTGGTCAAGAACTTCTCGAAGGGGTTCGAGGAGGTCTTCGATATGGAGCTGGAGCCGTCGGATTATTCCATGCAGGAGAGGAAGATGGCGGATTGGCTGGTGGAGAAGAAATACGCCAACGATGAATGGAACCTAAAGTTGTAGCCCCTCGTCAATTTCCTGGAAGGTTTCACCATCCAAACAACGTAACGAGAGCAACTCGGGTTCTGATGCAATAGCAATTCCCTTGTATCCTTTCTTCCTCCTTTTTCTGATAACAAGGAAAATGATCAGGATAATTACTGCAGAATGGAAGATAATGAATATCCAGAATGCGTCCTTTTCCCCATATTGTGTTAATTTGATCTTGTAATCCAGTCGGTCCAACGGGAAGAACTCGTTATCATTGACGACAACGATATAGCTCCTCCCCTTTGGGAGGTCCACATAGGTTTTAATGGATGATATATCATTGAAGCTCTTCTCGGGTTTGAAAAGGGCCCTATTAATGAAATTATAATATTCATCCTCTTTGAAGATGTAAATATCCATATTCTCATTCGAATCTATTCTGATGTATATCCTGTTGAATATCCACGTCTTGAACGAATATTCCTTGTATGTCCCGATCCGAGACTCCTCATCCAGTACCTTTCTTGCGGAAATGGGGTGAGGGAGGAAAATGATGATCAACAAAAGGACCAATGTTACTATAGCAAAGATCTTCCTTTGCATCCTCATCAGATGATATTTCCATTCCCGATAATAAATACCTTATTCGTTCATGAAAGAAAGAAAATGGAAGATGGGGACAAAATATCTCGATCATCCTTTCCTTATCAGGAGGACATCCCTGGCCAGCTTTTCAGGATGGTCCTCGACCTTCGATAGATATTTTTCGATGTGCTTTTCATCTTCTATCTGAAAGTCGAAGGACGATCTGCATTTGCCGCAGGTGAATATTATCTTCAGCATGTCCTGCCCAATATCGTGGTTCATCTCTTTTATTTCCATTAGCTCGTTGTAACTGCAGATCGGACAGGGGCCGGTAAGCATCTTCAAGATATCACCTTTCAAATTCCAAATGGATATTGGATAATAAGGATTTCCGCTAAAATTTTGATCACGGACCAAGAATGTTCTCTGTCTTGCTAGGGTGGAGGTCGGTCATCCATCATCATTCCAGGAGGTCATTTCGCCTCGACGTCTATCACAACATCTTCCGACCTCACCTTGTCGTAGAACTCCTTCAGATTGTCGCTTATGTGAAACTTCTTATCCATCTTGCTGTAGATAACGTCTATCAGCAGGACCAGTGCTCCCTTTATCAGAAGATAGATGGCAGTGGACAGGGCGAGCATCACGCCTCCGATGATGAAGATGATGATGTAGGCCGCAAGATGAAAACCCGTGAACCCCGTGAAGTAGATCGATATGGAATCGGTCGTGACGACTGCGAGGATTATGAGCCCGACCACGATATCTATCTTGATGAGTCCTTCCCGGACCGGTTTGATGATGCTCTCCACCGCATCGTCCTTGAGAGCCTTTATCGGATGATAGACGATCTCCAGGACCCCCCAGAACTCCCTGATCTCCATCCCGGTGAAGACTGCTATCCCGACGTAGATGAATCCGAAACACAGGTGGACGAGGTTCGGAACATCTATATTCCAGGGGTCGAAGAGGTCCCATAGCAATATCGGTATGTGGATCAGGAGTGAAAGCAGCAGCAGGGGAACCCCCAGGATCAGGATCATCAGGAAAGCCGAGTGCCTCTTGGCTTTCTCTATCGGGTATCTGTCCCTGAACCTCTCGAGCATCCGGAGTATCCAGGAGAGTGATCTCACGAACGCTCCCTTTCTCCGTTTCCCCATGCCCTTTCAATTCAGGGTGGATATTTCTAACTTTTTCTTCTACAGCCTCCCTCGCCCGGAACGTATCCTTTCCGTTCTTCCCTTATCCCTGGGTTTCGCCTCCCACCCCAGTTCCGAAAGGAGCAAAAGCTTCCCGTCCGGAAGAGGATAGACAGATGACACCACGGACATGGTCCCCCTGGCCGAGGGTATCAGGCTGGTCCGCAGGTTCTGGGGGGCCCCCGTATCAACAGCTATCTTCAAAGCATCGGGTAGTCCCATCACCTTTGCCATTGGGATTGCTTCTTCGAGCTTCAATTCGGAGATAGGGGTATCGTTCAATGGAGGGAGGTCATGGGAAGCCGCCTCGTTCATCCAGAGAACGGACATGGACACAGGATCGATGAGGGCCGCCTTGACCTTAACCGGGCCGTTCTTACCATCAATTTTTCTGTCCACCATATCATCCTGCCCTTAACTGCATGATTATGGAAAGATCCCGTCTTAAACATGCTGATGAAGGCGGGTTATTACCTCTTGCAGGACATCCTTCCCTGCTCAACCATATCCTCGGCATACCCGAGCCGGCCGGCCTCCTTTATCCTTCTCAGGCTCTCGTTCCTGTTGGAGCGAAGGACGAAGGAAATGGTCCTCGCAAAGAAATTGTTCAGCTTTGCGCAATCCTTCGGATCAGAGAATTCGGCACAATCGGCACAGGTGGAATACCCGTGCTCCATGTTGCACGTTCTCACCTGGCACCAGGTCGCCTTCTCGTTCTTGGCACAACCCGGACACCTGCCGTTCTTGAACTTGCCGCATTCGCCGCAGTAGAGCCCGCAGAATGCAACAAGATCGGCGTTCGCTAATTTCTCGGCCATAGAGATCCCTTTACCAGGTGGATGAACGGGTATTTAACCCCGTCCGGACAGGAGTTCCGTGAAAGTAATTCTTTCAGTGAGTCCGGCGAACATGACAAATATTGAAACTGGCAATGTCGAAAAGGGAGTCATAGGAAGATGCGGGATGACGAGGAAGAGGATGAGGTCTGGGAGTCCAATAGTCTTTTGATATGGACACTGATCGCTGGAGCTGCGATCCTGACCCTGATATTCATTTGGGCCGCTATAAGGTTCAGCTGCTATGCACTTGCAGGTGCGGCTCTGCTTCTTGGTCTGATCGTTATCCTCGCCATCATGGGCCGCAGAAAAATGGAGAAGGAACGCTGGTTCAAGAAACTGTACCTCAAGGAACTGACAAGGTTCCCCGGCCGGACCTTCATCGGAGTTCTGCCGGAACATATCCGTAGAACGATGAATTCGTCCTCCTTTGACTTCGGCATCAACCAATGGTGGGTCTCAATAGAAAGGCGGGGGCATACTATTTACACGGGAACCTTCTTCCGCAGCGTTCCGTCGATGGGTAATGATGATCACCAGCCGCCGGAGTACCACCTTTGTGCGGTGATGGAGCTCCCGCTCAAGGGAAGACATGTTAGCTTGACAAAGAACATCGACCTCCTGAGCCTGCCGAGGAGATTGGGCATCTCGGATTACAGATACGGCAATAAGTACTTCGAGGATAATTTTACCATCGTGGCGGAACCGAAGGACGAGGGGCATCTCATACTCACGGGCAGGGTGATGGATCGGATAATGAACAGCCTTAACGACTGCGAGCTCTACATTGGGGACGGTCTGCTTATCGTATCCGACAGGATCTCGGAGCTCTACCTTTATCAGAGCGCTAAGAACCCTGATGTGGACTGCATCCTCTACAAATGGAACGACAGCGTACCGGACAAGATGATCGATCTAAGTGAGACGTTACTCGATAGGGATCCGAAAGAAGTGATCATTGCAGCTGAAGTTCCATGACCGTGCATTTGATCTCACTTGTCACTTCTCGACGATCTTCACCATGTGGGTGGCACATGAGATGCAAGGATCATATGCCCTTGCGATGAGCTCCATCTTGTTTCGGAGCTCCTGCTTTTCCAGCCCCTGGTCGCTGAGGAGCTTTCCGACCTTCTTCATGTCCTGGTCGATGATCAGATTGTTGATAGCGGTGGGGGTGATGATATTGGCATCGGTTATCATGCCTTCTTTGTCGATCCAATATTCATGATAGAGCGTCCCCCTGGGGACCTCCAGCGAACCTATTCCATGGCTCTCCCTGGGCTCCACCTTCATGGGCTTCTCATCCTTTATCCCCAGATACAGCAATCTGTCGATGAGCTCCATCGCGCGTTCCCAGGCATAGATACACTCAAAGGCCTGGCCCAGGTTGTTGTGAAGTATGTTGTTCGATGGGAACGGGAAGAAGATATCCTTCGCCTCGAGGATGTGGGGGTGCCTGAACTCCTTCATGATGTTGAGCCTGGAAAGCGATCCCACCATCACGGCGTCCCCCCCGGAGGTCTTGCTCACCTTCGCTGTGGACCATGGGATGATCTCCTCCTTGATCACCTTCCGGTAATCGGAGAGAGGGAACCTCCTGTCGTCAAGTGCGATCATGTCGCCCATCAACGTGAACTCGTCATTTTCGGAGGAGACGAGCGTGGAATACGGAGCTGTCAGCTCCATCTCCGAGGGATACGACAACGATGAGAACAACCTGTAGGCCTCGACAGTATCCTTCACGTTCTCCCTGAGCTTGTCTCGAAGCTCCACGAGCTTCCTTCTCGATGGGATCCCAGTGAAACCTCCGATTATCGGTTTCTCGGGATGTATCGGCCTGCCGCCGATGAGCTCCTGGATGTCGTTCCCGATCCCCTTCAGCTTCAGCGCCCTGTTGACCTCGACGGGATGGTCCTTGTAGAGGGCTATCGCGTTGGGCATCCCGAGATAGTCCGGCAGCGCAAGGAAATATGTGTGGAGATAGTGGCTCTCAAGGATCGATCCCATGTGTATGAGCTCCCTTAGAAGCTCCGTCTGCTCCGAAACCTCGACCTCGAATGCCTGCTCGATCGCTTTTATCGATGCAAGCTTGTGGGAAACGGTGCATATGGCGCATATCCTGGTCACTATGGAGGGAACATGCCTGAAGTATTTGCCCCGGACCAGGACCTCGAAGAACCTGGGACCCTCGGTGATCGAGAAATTTACATCCTTTATCCGGTCACCGTCGAATTCCAGGAATATCTCCCCGTGCCCTTCGACCCTGGCGACCGGCTCTATCTCTACGTACTTCTTCACTGGTCATCCCTCCTTGATCCGGCAAGATGCTCCATGACCTTCTTTCCTTCCTCGGAGTAGGAGAAGAGCTTGATCAGATCGATCACGTGGTCGAGGTTGATCCCGTACTTCGTGTAATCCCTGACCGCGAACTTGATGAGGTCCTCGTGGAATACGACCCCCCTGCAGCCGATACAGGTCGAACCGTTCCTCGTGCAGTAAGCGTTGCACCCGGAATATGTGAGAGGTCCGAGACAGATGTTTCCCCGGTAAAGGTTGCAGGATTCTCCCTGAAGTGGACACATAGCGCATACGACCGTTGCTGACAGGTCAAGGTCCCTGCAGAGAGGAACATACGGGCAATCTCCCGATGTCGGGCAGTCCCGGCAGCTCTGCTCGTGCTGGGACATTGTCAGCTGAAGGATCGTCCTCCTGAGATCGTAGAGCTTCCTCGAATTGGTATGGATGATCATGTTCTCCCTGATGGGGGTCTGGCAGGATTCCCTGATGATCTTCGACTTCCCCTCCCCCAGTTCCACCAAGCACATCCTGCAGTTCCCGGTGTTCAATTTCCCGAGCACCGGATTGTAGCAGATGTGGGGAAGCTCCACTCCCCTCTCAATGCAAAGCTGCAGTATGGTCTGGCCGGGTTTCCCGAAATACTCCTTGCCGTCAATGACCACCCTCACCTTCTTCTCCACCATCGTCATCTACTCCACCTCCTCGACGGGCTTGTCGAAGGGGCCCATCCTTTCAAGCTCCTTGTAGAGCCTGGCTTTCAGGATCTGGTTCGACCAGTGGATAGCTCCCTGATTGTAGTTCTTCATCCTATTGATGCGGTCCTCGATGACACTTGGGTCCGTATTGGGATACTGACCGCCTCCGGTGATGCACCCCTTCAGGCACGGAATGAACTCCACGAAATCGTAATCCTCGATATTGGAGAGAACATTGTCCGCATTGGTCAGGTCGGTCACCGTCGCGACCTTGAAATGAACGTCGGGATAGTCAACGGTCCTAACCACGGTCCCATCCTCGAGAACGATCTTCTGAAGCACATTCTGCCTTACCTTCAGGGCCATGGTGTAGTCCACGACCTCGTCCCCGAGCCCATCGGTCGCAGGCGTATCCGCAAGGATATCGATCAACGGCTCCGTCATGACGAACCTGTCGAAGGAGACCGTTTCGATATCGCAGAGGTCGACGTTGATGCGGTTCTTCTGGATCAGCCTCGAGACCTCCTTGGTGGAGATCACAGCATCGAAGTCCGCCATCTTCTTCATGGCAGTGCACGGAGTGATCATTGCCAGGAAAACGGGCCCGTACCTCTTCTCGATCATCTCCCTGGCGATCGGGCCTGGTCTCGCTTCAAGATCGAGATAGTCCTTGTACTCGAATTTGTGCTTGGTGATCCAGATGTTGGCGGAGGGGCACCACGACATGATCTTGGTCCTTCCCGGATCGTCCAGCGAATCCTGGACCGTCTTGAATATCGACACATGCTGGGCTGCGGCGAAGTTGAAGACCTTCCACATGCCGAGCTGCTTCAGAGCGACGATGACCTTCCTCATGAGGGCGTGGGTGTTGTCAGGTTCATCGACCTGAAGGTTCTCAGAAAGTGAGGCCAGGATCATGGGATCGACCAGGGCGACCACGCGCTCTCCGCTTTTCAGGGCGTTCTCGAGCTTCTTGATGTTGTGTTCCCTCTCCTTCAGGGCCCCGCAGAAGCAGAACTGCACGCACTGGCCGCATGAGATGCAGGTCGTCCTAGCAAAGGTCGACCCGAAGGGGGTCGAGACCCTTTCCTTCCAGTTCCTGCCCACCATGGAGATCGCCTTTACCCCGAGTCCCTCGTCGCAGACATTGACGCATCTCCGGCAGGATATGCACTTCTCGGGCAGATAGTTGACCACGGGGTCCTTGATCTCCTCAACATCATCCGGTAACTGCCTGTCGATGGGCAGGGGGAGCGTCACGTTCTTATGGGGGTCCATGGTAGCGAACTTCTGGAAGTAGTAGATGACCTCGGACTCCCTGACGGGGCAGCCCCTTATGGTGTAATCGACCTCTATGAAATAGTCCAGGGGATACGCCTTCTTCAGCGGCGTGGTATTGATCATGGTGGTCCCGTAGACCGCCTTGTAAGCTTCGGAGGCTCCCTGTATGTCCTTTCCCGTGGCAACCCCGCCGGATGCAGCGCAGGTCCCTATCCCCACCACCCTTCTCGAGTTCTTCCTGATGTGGTGGAGGACCTCGATATCCTCCTCGGTCACCACCGCACCTTCCACGAAGGCTATGTCAAGCATCCCGAAATCCTGCCCCGAGGAGGCCATGGAGAATACCCTGATGTCAAGGGATTCGAAGATCTCCAGAAGCTCCTCCTCGCAGTTGAGAATGGCCAGCTGGTCGCCGGCGCAGGAAGTGAGACCGAATATGCCGACCTTCACCTTCATGACCTGCCACCTCCCATGGGACAGACCTTTGAAGGGCACTCTCCGCGGATATGAGAGTCGAAGACCTCCCTGAAATTGTTGTAGGCGGAGGAGAATGGGGTGGAAGCCGTCTTTCCAAGGCCGCAAATTGAAGCGGTGTCCATGACACCGGAGATCTCCATCGCCCGCTCAAGCTCCCCGTCCTTGGCTTTGCCCGTTCTCAACCTCTCCAATATCCTTGATACGTGATGGGTCCCGGTCCTGCAGGGCGTACACTTTCCACAGCTCTCGTGTGAGAAGAAACCCATGAGATTGTGAGCGATATCAACAACGCAGCTCTTCTCGTTGAAGACCACGATCACCCCCGATCCCAGGGTGAGGCCGTCGGCCTCCGCATCCTCCATGGAGAACTTCGTCTCCAACCTCTCTTTGGGTATCAGCGAACCGGATGCGCCCCCGAGGAGCACGAAACCGATCTCCTTTCCGTCCACCCCGCCGCCGAGGTCGTTGATGATATCCATCAACGTGCATTTACCCATTTCAACCTCGTAGGCACCTGGAGACTTGACATGCCCCGTCAGGGAAACGATCCTCGTCCCCGTCGATTGGGTTGTTCCTATTGACCTGTAATTGTCCCCGCCCTCCATGATGATGTAGGGGACGTTGGCAAGGGTCTCAACGTTGTTGACACAGGTGGGTTTATCGAACACACCCGAGACCGAGGTCCTTGTTATCTTTATCTTGGCCTGGCCGGCCATCCCCTCGATGGATTGGAGGATCGCGGAAGATTCACCGCAGACATATGCCCCTGCACCCTTTACGACCTCGATCTCCAGATCGAAGTTCTTTCCAAGGATCCCCTTACCGAGAAGGTTGCGGTCCTTTGCCGTCTGAATGATGGACCTGAGCTTTGGGGGAAGGAAAGGGTATTCCCCGCGATTGTAGATGAAGGCCTTTTCGATGCCCATCGCATAGGCCGCGATCGTCATTCCCTCGATCAGGAGGAATGGGTCCGTCTCCACCAGCGTCCTGTCCTTAATAGTGCCCTCCTCGCCCTCGTCGAAGTTTGCAATGAGGTACTTCGGTGTTTTGTTCTGCATGGCCACTGATTCCCATTTGAAGCCGGCGTGGAACCCGGCCCCTCCCCTTCCCCTGATGCGGGATTTCGAGACCTCGTTCACGACCCACCTTGAACCTTTATCAAGGGCTTTCTTCAATGCCTCGTAACCGCCCGCGCTGATGTAATGGTCGATGTTCCACCCGTCGTAACCGCCCCTTCCACGGTTCTTCAAGAGGATCCTGGTTTCCTGGACCAATCACTCACCCCCCTTTCTCAGATCCTCGATCAGCTGGATCGCCTTTCCAATGTCCAGGTTGCGGTGGACGTCGTGATCGATCATCATGGCAGGTGACCCATCACACTGGCCGATGCACGAGCTTTCCTCCAAAGTGAACAAGCCGTCGGCCGTGGTCTCTCCCTCCTTTATGGATAGGTGACCGCTGATGCCTGCCATGAGGTCCTTCGATCCCTTGCCGTGGCAGACGACACCGCGGCATAGCCTGATGACATGCTTTCCTTCCGCTTTCAATGTGAATTGTTCATAGAAGGTGACTACCGAATATATCCGCGTCAAGGGGATCTCAAGAGCATCTGCGATGTACCTTGCTGTCTCCCAGGTGATGCAGCCCCATGTCTCCTGGATCTTGTGAAGAAGAAAAAGCACTGGGGAATCGAGTCCCTTCGCCTCAGCCAGCAATCCGTCCAGAACCTTTATGTCCTTGACCCCGATCACCATCTGCTACACCGACGGCCTGTAGCTCACCATGTTATTAAAACTATCTGTGCAAGGGATCTGCAGCCGTCCCTCCTGGAGCAGATCTTAGCATATCCTTGGGACCGGATCCCCGTAGGGCGGGTCCATGATCCGCTTTCCGCCTACGACCGTCTGAAGGATCACGTTCTTCCCCTCGGGCCCCACGATCCCGATCACTGCGGCATCCTTACCCGCCTCCGTCCTTCTTATCGCTTTGAGGACCTCATCCTCGCTTCCCGGAGCAACGGCGAGGATGACCTTGCCCTCGTTCCCTATCTCGAAGGGATCGAACCCGAGCATGTCGCAGGCACTCGAGACAGCTTCCTTTACGGGGATATCGGATTCCCTGACCAGGATAGAGCACCCGCTCTTGGAGCACCATTCGTTCAATCCGTTGGCCAGCCCGCCCCTTGTCAGGTCCTTGGCGGCAATAACGCCTCCTACGTCCAAGGCGGCCTCGATCACTTCCCCCATCGGAGCGAGGTCGGAGACCAGGTCGGTTTCGAAACCGTAGCCCTCCCTGAACGAGAGCAGGGATATTCCATGGTCCCCCACGGACCCGGAAAGAATGATGATGTCCCCTTCCCGGACCGCATCGTCCCTCAGCCATCGGGAAACAGGTGATCTGGCCCCCCGCTTCGATCTAAGCTCTGATGCTCGTTCGAAGTTCCGTTGCAGAGCCGGATGCATCTCTCCGATACCGGCAGTGGTTATGACCATCCCCTTCACCCCTCCCTTCTCCACGACCTTCGTGTCCCCCGTTACCACGGTTACATGGGCCCTTTCAGAAGCAATTCCGATCGACCCCGAGATCCTGCGGAGGAGTTCTTTATCGGTCCCTTCCTCGATCACCATCGATAGTGCGAGGGCTTTAGGCCTTGCCCCGACGACCCAGAGGTCATTCACAGTTCCAAAGACCGAGAGGGACCCAATATCCCCCCCGGGGAATTCGAGAGGCCATACGGTATGACCGTCGATGGTAAAGGCGACATTATCAATGACGGCGGAATCGTCCAGGAGTTCCGGCGGGACCCCTTCCCGGTCTTCGCCTCCCGATGACCTTCTAACGAAGGGGATCACGAGCTCCTTCAGCATCCTCTGCATCAGCTCGCCTCCTGCGCCCTCGCCGATCTTGACCTTCCTGTCACCGTTCATAAGTGGCCCCAAAAAGCTCATGTGGAACTGACTAATCACCTTTGCGGTCCCTTCTGACACGGAACGTGAAGAAGAGGTAGCCGCCGAGGCCGATCAGCGCTATCGCCGATACTATTGAGATAACTATTATCATCATGCGCTCACCGGAGGAGCGTCCACCATTGGAAACGATCCTGAACATATCCGAGATGTTCATCGTTCCACCATAGGTCCCGTTGAGGGTCTGGGCCTCTATCTCCAGAGCGATCAGGAGCTCTTCATCGAGTTTGAGACCTTCGGGCAGCTCTATCGTGATCCGTCCGTTCGACCTTGGTCCGATCATTATGTTCCTCTCTCCGGGAAGGGACATCGTCCCGACCTCGCCTGTGATCGTGAAACGAAGGATCAGGGGACTGTCGTTCTCGAGGGTTATCTCAAGATACGGTATCTCGGTGTCTATATTTCTTTCAGGTTCGGAGAAGACCGCCCTCCATGGCATATCGCCCCAGCCCCAGAGGGAGACAATAACATAGATCGTATCGAAGACAACATTACCTGCCCGGTCCTCAACTTTCAGGTCGATCCTGTGCTCCCCGGGGCTCAGGTCCCTTACCGTTCTCATTATCGACTGGGTGCTGATATGGATCACACCATCCTTGTCCGATGTCCATGTGACGTTCAATATGTCGCCGTTTGGCATGTCAGGATCATACCCGGATGCCTCGAAGACGATCAGTGATCCCGGAAGAAGAACGCTTCCGTTCACCGGCTGAACGATGGAAACGTCTCGGGGAGGGTCTTCGACGGGCTCGACGATCACTCCGATAAGGTAGAATGCTTTCTCTTCGCCGTCCGATACGGAGATCTGAACATATCCTTCCCCCGCCTGGTCCTCCTCCGGCACTATCCAGAGGAGCCCGTCAGCGATCGTAGCCTTGAAGGGGAAGTATTCGGTGATGGCGAACATGAGCTCGTCCCCGTCTGGGTCCTCGAAATCATTCAAAAGGTCGCTGTACAAGGGACCTTCGTCCTCCACCATGTAAAGCACAAGTTCGCTGCCCCCGAAGATCGGCCTTTGATTGTTGTGGGCGGTGGTTCCGAAGATTATCCCGGACAGTTCGGACACGGGGCCGTCATCATCGACCGAGGCCATGACATATTCGTAGGTCGTGTTATCCGAAAGGCCCATGTCCTCATAGAACGGGACCGATCTGGAGAGCCTTGTTATCTCCTTGAAATCCTCATCCCCGGGATCCCTCCGATAGATGATATATCCCCAGATATCCTGGGTGAGAGGGGGGTCCCATTCGATGACAAGCGTGTTATTGCCGCGGGCCCTTGCCTCGATGTTCCTCGGGGGGCCGGGGGGTATGATGTCCACTGGGATTCCCTTTATGATATCCGTACTATCCGAGGTCGATCCGGCATGATCAATGGAGACCATCCGGAACGAATACTCCTCACCGTTCTGGAGGCCCCTCACGATGATGGCGTTGTCAGGATAGTAGACGATTATCGGATTGAATTCAGTCTGTCCCTTTTTCACGTAGATCAAGGCCCGGTACAGGTCCTCCCCTACCCAATCCCATTCCAGGGAGATGGCCTTGCCCTCGGGGATCGGTTCCAGCCTGAAGTTCCCCGGGGGGAGGGGTTTCTGGTCCACGTCCACCTGTGTAGTATTGCTCCACCCCTTCGATCCTACATCATTGTATGCCCTGACCCTGAAATACTGCGTGGTGTTCTCGTTCCCGTACACAGGCAAGAATGCATCCCGGGTGGACCAGGAAACGAGCTTCGATGAGAAATCCTTCGAGTTCGAACGCTGTACGATATATCTAGATCCTTCATCCGTCCAGCTGAGGTCCACCCTGTCAGATCCCCTCTCGTAACTGGATCCCAATTTTGGTATGTCCGGCATATCCCAGTACCTGTCCATCATGAGGGGGTAGGGATCACGTGCAAGAAAGGGGATGTCGGTATCTCCGATGCCGTCACCCGGCTTTCGACCGTTGGAGCCGTCATCTTCTCCGGTGTATGAATCGTAATAATTGCCCTCGAGGGAAGTGGAGTTGTACCAGGTGGAGAGGGGGGGGCCGGTTGCCACCTTCTCGTTGTCGATGAAGGAGTTGTAGAATATCCGGGAATCCTCGCCCTCGTCGATCGCCTCCTTGTTACCTATGAACCTGCTGCGGGTGATGATGGAGTTGAACGGGTCTTCAAGTCCCTTGTCGCAATCGATGAACTCGGAATCCCTGACGACGCCGTTCGAGAGGTCCTTCACCGTCACCATGTTCCTGAATGTGCTTCCGTGGATGGTCGATGTACTGGTGGAGGAAAGCTCAATTCGCCCCCCCTCTACCTGCGTATCTATCAAAGATAGATTCTGTGAAGATACCAATTGAATTGAATTATTGATGAGCCTGGAATCAATTAAAGTGACCTTGTCGATCCTGACATCCAATCCCACGGTACAATTCGATACGGAAAAGCTCTTGTAGACATTCCTGCCCAGCAGTATCGCACCCTTGCCGTAGTTGGATATCGAGACCCTGGTCATCGGCGTTGAGTAAAAGGGGATTATCGCGGTTCCCGTTCCGCTGCCCTTCATATCCAACCCATCTATCGCCGACCCCCATTCCATGTTCTTAATTGTGCAGTTCAACATTCGCACATCTTCGAATTCCAGCTTTCCCCATGTGAGATCGAAACCTTGGATGTAGGAGCGGTTGATGGTAAGGGAGGATGGCACATTCCTTACACCCTGAAGAGCGATCGTTGACGAGGGGGCCCCAGACGGCAAGAACAATATGCGGGAGCTGTCATCGGGGGTGTCAGCATCGCCGTCGAGATCGGTCGCGTTGAGATACCCATAGTTCAGTATCCCGACATCTTTCATCATAAGAGAGGAATTTATCAGGGAAATATGGCCGCCGTTCGTGATACCGATATTCTCAACGACCACCGTTGAGTTCTTGATCGTGAGGTGATCGATCACTCCGATACCCTGACCGCAAAGAACCGATAGGTTCTCCCAGGTGACCGGGCCGGTCGATGCATTCACCATGAAGGTTTCGTTGAACTCGAGATCGTATCCCGACCATGTTCGTCCCTGTACCGAACCCGTTGGTTCTAACTGGGGGACCGAAACCAGCAGAATGAGGGATAACAGCACTATACGAACTCTTTCCACGGTGAATGGACCTATTTATCCCGATTTATTATTTGTGGTAGGTCATCTCGTCAGGGGCCCAGTGAGCGACCTTCCCAGGTCGGTGATGGAGTATATGATGTTCTTGCCATTCCTCTCCCCCGAGATCACTCCCGCCTTTTCGAGCTTCTTCAGGTGGAACGAAAGAAGGTTCGGTGCCATTCCGGTGAGTTCCGAAAGCTCCGATGGGGTAAGGGGAGAGAAATTGAGGTAGTAGAGGACCTCTATCCTGTTGCTGGAGGACAGGACGGAGTACATCTTTCCCAGCCTCTTCAGGACCTGTGTGCCGGGTCTCAGCTTCTTCAGACCTTCAAGCCCCCCTAACTCCTCGAGGTCTGGGTCAAAGCCCTCGGGGGGTCCTTCGTCTCCCATGTTCCATAATACCCGTTCTGTTTATTCAAAACTATCATGGACCGGGAGTGGGTTTTCTACCCCTTCTTCCCGAGATCATAAGGACGGCGAAAAGTAAGACCATTATTGTCCCGGCCGAACAACCAACGATCAGCCAGAAACCATTTCCGGGGCCTTCTTTCTTGTTCTGGTCAGGTTCGACCGGAACATCATCGTCGACAGCGTCCCCCTTATCGAATGCCACTGGGTATTCGTCCGTGGCATTCGCGATACCGTCGATGATATAGGGGTCGTCAACGATGCTGTCGTTGTCATGATCCGGGCCCCAGTGGTCGGACCAGAGGTTCCCTTCGGTCCCTTCGTACCAGCTGTTGGACTCCCCGTTGTCCATAGCCTGGAAACCCTTCGGGCCGTTATCGTAGAATCTATTTGCATAGACCATGTTATGCCTGGATGGAGGACCCCTCCCCAGCCATGTGTCGATGGTGACAGCATGCCACGTTCCGTTGGAGAAAACGTTATGATGGACCATCGCTCCATCGGTCGAATCGAGGTACACGGCGTTCTCGTTCCCTTCGAAGTCCGAACCGGTTATTGCGATGCCGCTGGAATCGCTCAGGAACACACCATATGTGTTCTTGTAGAAATTGCATTTCGATATGATAGAATCTGATGCAGCGGAGAGCTGGATGCCGTTGGTGTTGTAACGGATCGAGGTCTCCTCGATCGAGGAGTTGGCGATACTCATCATGAATATGCCGTTGTTGTTCGTATCTATGTAGGACCTCGCTATCCTTATCCCGCTGGAAACGATCGACCCGTTCGAGGTCTCAGAAATTATTCCGAAGCCGTAGTTCAAGGTTGTAGTAGTGTCTATTATTTCCACCTCGCTGGAATCGACCAGATGTATTCCGGCTGTGAGTCCCAATATGGCTGTGTTCGATTCTGCTATAACGCTGCTGATGGTCACGTTACGGGACATGTTCACCAATATCCCGTTCTCCACGTTGACCTTGCAGAGGACCCTTTCTATGGAAATGCTCCTGCCCTGGACATATACCCCATCGTAGGAGCCGAAGAAACCCGAATCACCGATCCAGATGCCTGAACAGTTTCGGACCTCGACCCCCCTAGTGCAGTAATATGTCGCCACGTTCCTGACCCTGACATTGGTGGAGTTCTCGATAAGGATGCCCGGGTGCTTTGGGAGTTTCCCGTTCACGAAAAGGTTGTAATCCACCACCACGTGTCTTGTAGAGTTCCTGATGACCACCCCCGGGGAGGTCGTGGTATTGAACCAGAAACCGGAGATCAAGTACGGATCGTCCAAGGTTCCGTTGCCGGTCACTCCCTCAGGAAGCTCCCCTGTGAAATTTGAATCGTTGATATGGATAGGGCCGTGGAGCTTCAATAATGGACCCTCGTCATCCTGTCCGGAAACGATGCCATGGAACGATAGGATGATAACCAATGAGAACAAGGCCAGCAGAGATCTAGAAAGTTTGCCCATTGATCGCACTTCCCGGTTCGGTCCGATCGACCACTCTCTTTGATGATATCCTTTTCGGTGGCGTCCTGAAACTCATCGGAAAAGAATATTTGGTATCTCCAATATCAGGGTGCAAAGGGAGTATTTCAATGACCGAGAAGAAATCCTACAAGGTCTCAGGTGACGACCTGTTGAAGAAGATCGACGACATCATAAAGGAGGGGAACGCCCGAAGGATCAGGATAATCCACGAAGGAAAACCGCTTGTGGATATTCCACTATCTGTCGGGATCGGTGTCGGTGCGATAACAGTGCTGACCGCTCCTGTACTGGCGGCGGTCGGGGCCATCGCTGCGCTGGTTGCCGAAGTGACCATAGAAGTGGAGAAAGTAGAGTAGAAATATACCTATCAAACCTGGTCCATGCTTCTCAATGCAGTGTGGAGAAGGACGCTCATAGATGACTTCCAGGCTTTTTCAGCATGCCTTTCAATGGTAAGTTTCAGTGCGTCGCGGGAAACCTTGAAATCGATATCCTTGAACTTCACATCCATCAGGACCAGACCGATCGGCGGCAAAGGCTTCACCTTGCCTCTGAGCGTCTCCACGTCCCCTTCCCTCTCTTTCAGGAGGACCTCGAGATCGACATTTTCGAGATCGCCCTTGACGACGCTCAGAGCCGCTCCGACCATCCTCCTTATCTGGTTCCATAAGAACCTGGAGCCCACCACATCCACGATGACAAGCTCCCCCCTTCCGGACAGGTCGAAGGCCCTGGCGCTTTCGACGACGGTCACAGGGTTCTTCTCCTCCTCCAGTTTGCATAGGTACGAGAAATCGTGCTCCCCCTCGAACAGGGAGAGGACCCTGTTGAATTCCTCCATATCCTCCACTTGAACGGTTCCAGGTGGCAGATGGTAGCGGTACCATCTCGATGACGCCCATCTGATGTTCTGCTCCGGTCTGGGAGCCCCCCATCCCCAGCACCAGATATCGGTCAGATTGGCGTTCAGGGCCCTTAGCAGTTCATCGGGGTCCATTCCGGTTTCCAGGGAGAATACGTTTCCAAGGGCTGATACACCGGCATCGGTCCTCGAAGAGAACCTGATCGGCCATTCCGACCATTCGATGTCCGGACACACCTTCCTAAGAGCGATTGCAATGCTCCCCTCGACCGAGAGCGGATCGTCGTCCCCCTGCCGCTGGGAGCCGTGGAAGGATGACCCGTCATAGGCAACCTTTACCGCCAGATGCATGCTCCCGTATCCCACCGGAAACAAATATAGCTTTACACTGTATCGCAGGGGCGTGAAAGATAACAGGGGGGGGGAACGACCCGAGTTCATCCCTGTGCTGGTCGCTCCTCTCTATCAGGGCAACATCGGCTCCGTTGCCAGGTTGTGCAGGAACTTCGGAATGAAGGAGATGGCCATGGTAGATCCCCCTGAGATAGGCGACGAGGCAATTGCCTATTCCATGCACGGCAAGGATATTCTCCTATCGCATCGGACCTTCGCCTCCCTGGAAGAAGCTTCCGATGAGTTCGATCATTTGGTGGGGACCTCCGGCATCTCGGATTCGGGAGAGAAATGCTATCAAAGGAACCCCCTCACACTTGAGGAACTGGTCAGATGGACCGGGTCTGTCCGCGGCAGGATCGGGATCGTTTTCGGGAGGGAGGACAAGGGCCTTGTGAAGGAAGAGCTCGAGCTCTGCGATATCCTCGTTACGATCCCGGCTTCCCCGGATTATCCCATATTGAACCTCTCTCATGCGGCAGCCGTGGTCTTCTACGAGCTTTGGAAAGGCCTGAACCGTACAAATTGGAGGAACTCCCCCACCATCACGCGCCTTGAGAAGAACGTGCTCCTGGAGCATTACGAGAGGCTCATGGAGGTTTCAAAGGTTCCTGAGCATAAAAGGCCCATCGCTCGAACCAATTTTCGAAGGATGATCGCAAGAGCGGCCCCCAGCCAGAGGGAGTTCAACTCCCTGATGGGAACGTTCTCAAGGGCCATGGATTACAAAAGGAAGAAGAAGGTTGAATGATCATCTTCTGTCGACCGGCTGGAACCTGGGAGCGGACTGCGGCGGAGCGCCGCCGCCCCCGTAAGAGTACTGCACCGGATACTGTGTTTGTCTCGGAGGTTCCCTCTTCCTCCTGGACCTGGATATCATGAACCCGGACAGGGCCAGAAGAATGAATACCAGGAGAATTACCAGGAATATGATGGCTGTCGGACCTATGCCTGTCTGCCTTCCCTTGACATCCGTGGAGGAGGATGGTATGTCGATGATCAGCTGAACGGTGGCAGTATCGGTCCCGCCTCCGTAATCGTATACGGTCACCTGGATCTGGTAGGTGCCGTTCTCGAGATCGGTGACAGACGGAAGCTCAAGGGTGAACTCCAGATCGTCAGCGGCAACATCCGGGTCCACGCCGTCGTTCAGCATCTCGATCCCCGAGCCGCCGCCGATGGACCTCAGATCGGCAATGACGATCTCGATGTCACCGAGGCCGTCGGGGTCCTCTATGAGCGCGTAGAGTATGATCCGCTCTCCGGAGGTGTTCGAATTGATAACCCCTGGCTCCACCGATACGAGGCTGATGACCGGCGGGGAGTTGATCGACTCCTCCCTCACATCGATCTCCAGCGACCTCGAATCGGTGCCCCCTTTGCCATCCAGGACGGTCACGGTAACCCTGTCCATCACGGGCTGGGAGGGGGCCTGGTAGATCACCTCGTCCCCGGTTCCCTCGATCGTTCCCCTTTCGGCATCGTAATCGTACTCGAGTTCGTCCCCGTCCTGATCTATTGCGACGACCCGGAGGTTGGTGGTCCCATCGACCGTGAGCACGTTCTTGCCGGCCTTGAACGAGGTGATCACCGGGGGTCTGTTCGGGAGACCCTCCTGGACCATGACGAAGGTGGAGGCCGTATCCCTGCCTCCGGAAGGGTCCGAAACGGCCAGATTGAAGTAATATTTTCCGGGTTCGGAGGGTGCTTTCCAATCCCACAGGGGGCCTTCCCCTGTCAGTGTACCGTCGTCCACCGTCAAAGAATATGTAAGCGGCTCCTCGTCGATATCGGCTGCGACGGCCCTCACCCTGCAGGTGGATCCCGCAGTCGTAACATTGGGTTCGACGGCGAAATACGTTATCTCGGGCCTGTGATTGACGGGGACATAGGTCAATGACGTCTTCACCGCGTTGTAAGCGTCCAGCATTCCATAGCCATACTGGGTATTATAAGTTGGAGAAAGGTCCCTGTCATAGGGCTCTCCCCTGGCCTCGGACGTCTGATGAAGTATCATCGAGATGTGGTTGGTCCTGTCCGTAGGTGCCAGAGAGGACTTTGCCTGAAGCATCAGTGCAACCGTTCCCGAAACATGTGGCGTCGCATAGGAGGTCCCGGACCCGGTCGACCATCCGCTGGCCCCCTGGAGCCGCGAAGTCCTGGAGGATGAAGCGAAGGATATTCCTACACCCGGGGCAACGACATCGGGCCTCATCTCGTCATAGGGATTGGTGTCTCCGTCATCGGTCCTCGGTCCGTAGGTTGAAGAGGCCCAGTACTCGTCATCGGACCTGTCGATCGTGTCCTGGTCGCTCACCGCCCCCACGACTATCGACCGGTCCGCCCAGGTCGTTCCCGCACCGGATGCGTACTGGGACCCTGAATTTCCCGCTCCCTGGACCACGACGATCCCCTGCACGGTAAGCTCGTCCATTGCCTGCACTACAGCACCATTATTGTTTCCCACACCGAGGCTCAATGATACTATGTCGACACCTGTGTAACCCGTGTCGCCCCAAACGGTCTCCCTGTTGTCCGAGCACCATTGGAAGGCATCCATGAGGCTGTTCTGGTTGAGGGTGATGCCGCTCTGGCCTATTATCTTGATATCGATAAGGCCCGCTGCGGGCGCCACCCCTTTATGGGACCCGTCCGCGTCACCCCTCCCAAGGGCGATCGAAGCGACCCCGGTCCCGTGCCCCGTCCTGTCGTCCGGATCGAAGCTTCCGTCGTCGGGATTGAGGGGGGTGTTAATCGGTGCTGTAAAATCGACCCCGGCCACGAAGGCGTCCTGGAATGTTGGATGCTCGTTATCGACACCAGTATCCAGGACCGCAATGGTGACTCCTCTTCCGGTCATCCCGAGTTCCCTGGCGGTCCTCGGGCTGTACTCGTCTGACGGATTCGCCTTTATCGCCGCTGTGGAAACGTCCATCAACGTTCTGACAGTATCCTGCTTCTCGATCCTGACGATACCTGGTATTGATAATGTCGATTCCAGTTCTTCGAATGAATCATATCTGACCGAGATCACCGGAACGATGTCATAGGCGTTCCATACCTCGCCTCCCTTCAAGGTGATGGCTTCGGATGCTCCCTCGATATATGACCGGTCTCGAAAATGAACAAATGTCCAGGCCGGATAGGTTGCTATATATTGATTGCTGAGCTCCATGTCGATATCGATGATGCGAAGGCCGGGGAAGAGATTGGAACTTTCATCATTTCTACCCGATACGTGGAGAAGACCCGCCATGCTGAGCATCATCACGAAAAGGATCGGCATCACGAACTTCCTTGCACCGGACATTATCTCACCTTGTCGAACGGGAGTGAAATTGATTTCACGGACTGTGATCAGGAAAGATATTCCGGTTCCACCACCAGCGAACGCAGTTTCAGAACCTTGTTCGGGCTCAGCCCGATGTAAGTGTCCCCGAATATCCCACCCTCAACCTCCAGCGGATAGGTTATCACCTGTGATCTCACAGGTTCGTCCTCCACCCTCTTCACAGGCTCCGCGGGTTTTGCAGGTTCCGGTACCTTGGCCACCGGTTTGAACTTGGCCTGGGAGACCGGAGCAGGTGGCACTGCCGGAGCCCTGGGACCCGGTGCCTTGGGCTGGACCGTTTCCAGGGGCTTTGGCTTCGATATTAGAGAGTAGGCTATGATGAGCGCGAGCGCCAGGAAAAGGACGACCGCCCCCACCAGCCTCCAGAGAGGTGGGAAGATCGGATCGAACTCATCGGCCAGCAGGGACACGAACTTGGGCCCGATTATGAATATCCCCAGATACGCCACATAAAGCAGCAGGGCGAATATCGGGAACATCGGGAAACTGCCTTTGCCGGGGGGAGGCGGGCTCCCCTGGACCGGAGTGAACTTCGCGGGCACAGCCATGTCAAACGAGGTTAATGGAGCCTGTCTTTAAAATGTTTGCCTTTTAACTGGATAGCTAGGCCTCTCCCCTGCCCATCGAGAAAGATTATATGCACCGGGCTGTTTCGTGGAACGATGTCCGACGCCATCACCGCGGGTTCGGTCTTCATGGACCTAGTTCGGATCGTTGTCACGCTGCTTCCGGCCATGACGGCAAACACCTTCGCTCCTTTTCTCGGAGGCGGGAAACCGGTGGACTTCGGACGGACCAGAAAGGACGGGAGGAGGTATCTCGGAGACGGGAAGACCTGGAGGGGGACGATCGGGGGCATCAGCTGCGCGGCCCTTTTGGGACTTGTCCTGCTCCTGCTCCTGCATTTTACAGGATTGTCCGATATGGATGATTCGTTGTGGGGCCCTTTTCCTGTGAATCTGGTGTTGATCATCGTTCTCCCCATGGGATCACTTTTCGGTGACATGCTCGGGAGCTTCATCAAAAGGGCCCTGAACAGACCCAGGGGAAAGAAGACCCCTCTTCTGGACCAGTGGGACTACGTCATCGGGACGATCATCTTCATCCTGCCGTTTTACCCCTGGTGGTTCGATACCTTCATCGCCGGCGGGGCATGGATCGCTTCCATCCTTTTCCTGGTCGTGGCTTTCCTTGCCCACACGGTCGCGAACTGGATCGGCTACTGGATCGGTGTCAAGAAAGAGCCCTGGTAGCCTGATATTTCGAATAATACCCATAAGGATATTAATAAATACCATAAAATTCATGATAAAAACGGGATGGTATGCCGCGCTGGGATGTCCACCTTAGCTTCGGTTTAATGGCGTTCATAGTCATATTCTCAGCTCTGCTCATGGGTTCCAGCGACGGGCGCTCCCTTGAAGGATATGCTCGCGCAGCTGTATTGTTCGGCATCGTAGGGCTGCTTGGAGGAGGCGCCCTGGTCTTCGGGTCGGTCCTTCCGGACATCGACGGGAAGGGGAAGGTCCGGTGGATGGTGGGTCCTGCCGTCGGCGCTCTGCTTTTCGTACCACCCCTTATCGGAACCTTCAGGAGCGGGGGGCCGAGCGGAGCAATGGAGTTTATCGAGGGAACAGGATCGCTTCTCTTCCTTCTGGGAACTGTTGTCGGTTATCTGCTTCTGCTCGTTCCCACGAGGCACAGGGGAATACTGCATAGCAAATGGACCTGCGCAGCATACGGAAGCGTCTGGGGAGTATACGTCTTCTACACCGCATCCATGGCGTTCGATCAGTCCATGATGATAGGCTCGATGGGAGCTCTGGGGTATGGATGGCACCTGGCCCTTGACGGCAGGTTACTCTAGGACCTCGGCTACCAGTACCTCCTCGGTCTCGGGCGGCTCAACGGGGTAAGAAGCCTGGACCACAACGGCCTCCTCGACCGGGACAGGTCTGCTTCTCGATCCCGGGAGAATGACCAGGAGGAACAAGATCACCAGAACGGATAATATGACGAACGCTACAATGACAACTGCTATAATTGCGCTGAAACCTTCATTCGTGGCGGTGGAAAGGGAGTATACCTCTATCTCTCCGCTGGTCCTCATAAGCTCGCTCCCGGATTCGCAGACCACCTCGACGCTGTAATTGTAGGTCCCGGGGGATGCCAGGACCTGCAGGTCCGCTCCGTAGATGGAGTCGCCCGCAACCCTGTCCCCATCCCTGCCGTCATCCTTCAGCTCGATCCTGCCACCGTCGAGTATGATCTCCGAAACAAAGAACACCGACCGGATGGGGATCACTGAATCGACCCTCAGCTCCATATGGATGATCTGTCCCTCGAAGACCCTGTCGTCGCTAACGGTGAAGGTGCAATCCGCTTCCGCCACTATCTCGACCTCCACCTCTTCCCCGTCCGAGGCCCCTTCGCTGTCGATGACCGTGACCGTGACCATGTGAATGCCGGGGGTCGCTGAAAGAGAGGGGAGGAATTCAAGAGAGAAGACACCGTCGCCCTCTACCGGGTCCGGATGCGTCCCGTCATCTCTCATCACGACACGGGCGGGACCATCCATGGATGACAGGTCTGCAACGACCGTTAGCAGATCACCCGGGAGGTCGGGATCTTCCACTTCTGCGGTCAACAGCAAAGGAGTATTGCCGTCAAGGGGCAACGGCTGGGGTGCCGTTATGACCCTAATAATCTCGGGGGGTGAGTTAGGGTTCTGGACCCGGACCTCGCAGTTTGCAACTGCCGAGTAACGATCACCATCGTATGCCCTGGCATAGATCGTGTAATCTCCGTTCTCGAGGGTCTTGGTGTCCAGCTGGAAATCCCAATCCTCCTTCCCGTCCGCCGGAGCCCAGTTCATCGAATACCCATCTCCCTCGATGCGCACATCGACGCGGTCGATATTCCCATCGTCGCTGGCCGTCCCCCTTATGGTCACCTTCCCCGAAAGCGGCCCTTCGGGGCATTCCAGAGTTACCTCTGGGGGATAGTTGTAATCGGCCGACCTCACAAGGACCTTGACCGTGTCGGAAGACCAGTAGCCATCATCGTCCATCACCTCGAATCGGGCAGTGTACTGTCCTTCCTCCTCATACCCGGAGTAATAAAAAGTGAGGCTGGTCTCGGAATCGAACTCCCAATCCCCGTCGGATTCCACATCCCATCGGGAGCGGACGATCTCTCCGTCGGGATCCTCGGCCGATCCCGAGAACTCGACCTCGCTCAGGGCCTTCACATCCAGATCTGCCCCCGCATCCGCGGTCGGAACCTGATTGAGCTTGAAATAATAGAGGAAGGTGGTCGTCGAGCCCCTTTCCCCGGCCCACAAGCGTACTCCGGATCTATTCGAGCCGACGGAAACCGATAGTTCCACGATCTCACCGCTTTTTACCTCGAGCTCCTCTATATCCAGGATCACCTCGAAGGTCATGTTCGAACCGGAACCTGGATGTTCGAAAAGGGAGGTTTCCATGGCCTCGCCGGTCTCGGTAAGGATCTCGATCCTTACCTCAAGAAGACTGGGGGCGGCGGCTTCGAACACCAGAGCGGGCCTGACCGCGGTGTGGAGGATTATGGTCCGCTCAACGGGCTCCATCCTCCATTTCCCTATTTCCAGGGGAGAGAGCGAGGTAGGTACTGCAAAATAGGCCGACCTGCCGGGCTCAGCGGAAAGTCCAAGACTTCCGTTGAGGTATAGGTCCATCTCCAGGGAGCTAACGCCCGTCACGTTGACCTGGACCTCATCCTCGTTCGTGCTCTCCTCGCCTCCGTTGTCCTTCACCCTCAATTTCGCATTGAAGGTCCCGCCCATTTTGTAGAAGTGGGTAATGGTGGGCTGGTCGATCCATCCCGTTGAAGTGCCGTCCCCGAAATCGAAGTTGTAGGAGACGACCGCTCCCCCCCTTATGTTCGTGTCAGTGGACCCCGAACCGTCGAATGTGAACTCGGTTATCGTCGTGCCTGTCTGGGGGGTAACCTCAAGCTGGGCGATCGGCGGTGAATTGAATCCCAGAACGGAAACGGGTCTCTCGGCGGAGTTGTTGTCCTCGTTCGATTCATCTATCTCATCCTCGGGGTCGGCGATAACTGTGATCGCATGGATCCCGGCGTTCGCCTCCCAGGTCACTTCAGCGATACCGAAGCTGCCGCTTTCGATATCCATAGTGTCCTCTCCGATGACGGTTCCGGTCCTTTCCGGTCCGTCAATGAACCGGACCAAAGCATCCTCGACATACGTCGATCCCGTGTTGTTGACCCGGGCTGTGATCGTTATCCTGTCCCCGGTCTCCGGGCGGGTCTCGGAGATCCAAACTGCCAGAGGGGTGATCGAGAGGTCAGGGGGAAGGGAATCGTAGATGATCGTGGAGTTCATTTCCTCCATCCGGCCGTCTATGCCGTTGATGGAGACAGACCCACGGAAAGTTCGGGTTTCCCCGATCCTTCCAAAGGGACGTACCTTCATACCAAGACCGGGGGTGGCCTGCTCGGTGGTGTCATTGTAATCTATCAATATCCGGACCACCCAGTCGGACCCGAGAAGAACAGGCCCCTGAACCGTATGCTGCGCCGAGGTCGAATCAGGATCGACCCAAATATCCGTGGGAACCCCCCAATCACCAGGGGTCCTCACCTCCATAAGTACCTGGTCTCCCTGGGTGTCATAATCCGTCTTGGTGAAATGCCCGGCGTAGCTGACATCGGTAGGATCGTTGAGACGCACCTCGTCCGGGACGAAGAGGCCGAAATCGCGCAGGTCCTGGGACCGCTTGACAGCACCGTATGCATCTATCGCGCCCCATCCGGACCTGTAATTGTATTTTTCATCCAGATCGGGCCTGGATGCGGAGAACCTCTGTTGAGCAGTATCCCGGAGGATCTGCTTTATATCACGGGGTGTAAGTGAAGGATCAGCTTCCAGCATGAGAGCGACTATTCCGGACACGTGGGGAGTTGCCATGGATGTCCCGGACATGTCGACGTAGTCCGCGATGGAATTGTGCTTTGGCGCCCTGATCTGCCTGCCGGGTGCAACGACGTCCGGCTTCAATTCGTCGATCCTGTCGTTGTCACCGTCCGATGACCTCGGCCCGTAGTTCGAATAGTACTCGACGTCGTCGTCGTCCCTTTCGATGGTAGAATGGTCATTCACCGCTCCCACAGTGATGGCGCCATCAGCAGATGCAGGACTGGGCATGCCCTGCTCTCCGTCGTTGCCTGCTGCAACGACCACCGCGACCCCTTCGTCCACTAACTGGTTCACAAGCCTCGACGTCGTGTCCCTTCCCGTGGTGAAGACAGTGGAGCCCCATGAACAGGACACGACCCTTATATCGAACTCCAGGTGATTCTCGATCACCCATTCGAGGGCTCTATCCGCCGCTCCGGTGAAGTCCCCCTGGACCCTTGCATATCTGAGGTCTACCAGTTGTGCCGCCGGGGCGGTTCCCTGGTACGTACCGGAATTCCCTCCGGTTCCCATGACGGTCCCTGCGACATGGGTCCCATGACCGTCGATATCGTCTGGATCGAGACCCGGTATGGTCGTGGTCCCCGTGAAATCAACTCCGTAGACATATTTCCCCCGTAGTGATTCGTGAACGTTGTTGTCCACACCGGAATCTATCACGGCGACCACCAACCCTTCACCCGTGTATCCGAGATCAGTGGCCGTCATAGGCGAATATGTTGTGGAATCCCTTGCCCTTGTCGCCGGAGACGAGACGTCCAGGTAGTTGACGAAGACCGGCCTGTACTCTATCATCGTGATATCCGGGGCGAATATCCCCTGCAAACCTGGGATGAGGGGCCTCGGAACAGTCAGGTATAGGGCGGTCGAATATTTTCCGGCGTGGAGGAAGGTCGATCCTGGGCCCAATTCCAAGAGCGAACCCATGATCCGAAGGGCATCATTATAGGTCGGGTAGTGATCGAAATGGACGTTTATCCCGACCAGGGACCCATCACCGTCCAGGGTCGATGGATCTTCTTCAAGGAGGTCGTCGATCCTGTTCCCGTTGACGTCCCGGTCCCAACCGCTCCAATCGAAGGGGATCACCTCCCGCGTTTCCCAGGGATCGATCCCGTTGGGGACTCCGGATGTCTCACTTCCCCCAATTACCGGCAGGACCGGGATCGCTAGAAGAAGGGCAAATGCAAGTACCTTGAGGACTCTGGACATCCCTGTTATTCTCCTGTGATCAACCATTGGATGACTGTGATGGAACTAACGTCTGGACTTATTTATAGATTTATACTAGTTTTCCGGCCATGCCATGATGACCTTCCTCTGAAAGGTCTCGACCCGATGTTATCTTAATTAAGTTTAATTAGAAGAATTTATGGGAATCCATTTGAAATACCGTATCCGAACCGTGTTTCATCCTAATTGTCCAATCATTATTACAAGGAATGTCCAACCACTATTGCTATCTTTGATATATATGAGGCTTGAATGGTCATGCGGTCTCCATGTTCCTCACACTGGTTCTCAAATCCTTCAAGATGAGAAAGTCCAGATATATCCTACCTACGGTTTCACTCTTGATCGGCATATCCATGATCACCTCCCTGGTGATGGTATCCTTGGAAACGGAAGACAGGATCGCTCGAGGTTTACGGGCCTTCGGCCCCAATCTCCTTGTTGTTCCCAGGAGCGAAGATATCCAACTCAACGTGGGTGAGATCAACCTTGGAATGATCACCGAGACCGAGTACATGAGCGAATATGATGCTGTGATGATAAGGGACCTGCCACCCGAGGTCTTCGGTGACAAGGTCAAGGGCGTACTCGGCAAGAACGCATTGCTTTATTCCAAGGCAAGGGTGGACGGTTCAACGGACATCATCTTTGTAGGCACGTGGTTCGAGGAACTCGAAAGCATCAATCTTTGGTGGGAAATCTCGGGGAAATATCCCACCGATCATGGTTCCGTTGTTCTTGGTGTGGAAGCGGCACGTGTTCTTAAGAAGGGCATTGGAGACAAAGTGAACCTTGATTATTCAGATTACAAGCTTGAGAACGAGACCAAGGTCCCTTTCACATCAAATCGTGACTTCACAATTTCCGGTATCGTTTCCACCGGAGGGAATGACGATTCGAGGATATTCGGCGATCTTGACATGGTCCAATCATTCACAGGCAAGGAAGGGCTGGTGAACATAATGCACCTATCCGCTCTCTGTAACGGGTGTCCTCTTGAGGATATTGCAGAGGTTATCGAGAACAACGTGGAGAGTGTCGAGGTAAAGACCGTGAAACAGGTCGCCATGGCGGAGATGGACACTCTGGATCTTGTTCAGAACCTCGTCGGACTGATCACTGTCATCTCCCTCGGGGCTTCCATACTTGCAGTTATGACCACGCTGAGCTTGAGCGTGGTGGAGAGAAGGAAAGAGATCGGCCTGATGAAAGCGGTTGGGGCCCATAATCTGAACATCTCGATGATCTTCATTGGGGAAGGGATCATTATATCGATCGTTTCCGGCATACTTGGATTCGTTTCAGGTATCGGCATCTCGCAATTGATAGGCCAGTATGTATTCGGGACCTCTGTAGGAGTAAGGTACGAGTTGATCCTCCTCTCTTTGCTAACTGCCCTGGGTATAGTGTTCATCGCAGCGATATTTCCCCTTAGGAAGGCCATGATGGTTGACCCGGCCGTTGTCCTGAGAGGTGAATGAATTGGCCGATGATGTCCTGGTCGAGATCAAGGGTGTAAATAAGATCTATCCTCCAAAAACCAAGGCTCTGGATGAGATCGATCTGAAGATCTTCGATGGCGATTGGACTGTGATCATGGGTCCTTCAGGGTCTGGAAAGACCACGCTTCTTAATCTGATCTCCTGCCTTGACAGACCTTCTTATGGAGAGATCAAGGTCCTTGGGGAGGATCCGAATAGCATGTCAGATCGTACGCTCGCGGTCTTCAGAAGGAACAATATAGGCATGATCTTTCAGCAGTACCATCTCATACCATACCTCTCAGCTTTGGAAAACGTGGAGATCGCTCAATATTTTCACAGTATTGTCGATAGGGATTCGGCGAAAGAAGCATTGGTCCGGTTCGGCATGGAAGACCGCCTTGACCATATTCCCTCGAAACTTTCAGGAGGGGAACAACAAAGAGTCTCGATCGCAAGGGCTCTGATCAACGAACCGAGATTGATCCTTGCCGATGAACCCACAGGGAACCTTGACAGGAAGAACGGCCTCAGGATAATGGAGATCCTCAAAGAGCTCAACTCGAAGGGAATGACAATAGTATTCGTTACCCATGATAATGAACTTGCTTCATGGGGCGATCGGATCGTAAAGCTGGAGGATGGCAGGATCGCTGATGATATTCAGAACGACAACAGGTGATCGAATGGCAAAAGCGGACGAAAGATTGGAATTGCAGAAAAAGAAACAGAGGAACTTTTTTGTGGTTGTAGGAATCCTTGTTGTAATTTCTATCCTGGCCTACGGGATGTACAACTATATGAAGAATGATGACGAGAGCGAGCCGATCAGCTACAGGGACAACGATGTTTCCGGTAGCGATATCGTGTTAAAGAAGACAGATCTTTCTGATGGGAAGTTCCATTATTTTGCCCACGCGATCGATGGTGTCAGCGTGAAATATTTTTCAGTCATTGATGACACAGGAAAAGTGCGCACCGCTTTTGATGCCTGTGAGGTCTGCTACGAGGCGAAAAAAGGCTATACAAAGGATGGCGATTACGCGAAATGTCAGAACTGCGGCCAGAAATTCTCCCTCTCGGACCTCGGAACTAAGAACGCCGAAAATAGAGGATGCTGGCCGGGATATCTCCCCCATGCCGATGGGGCAGATAATATTAGGATAAAGATCTCGGACCTGAGAACGGGAAGGTATCTTTTCGCTTGAGGAAGTATCCAGGAAATGAAGATGAAACAATGGCCAGTAATCATCGGTTCACCACAGAGACGATCCTGGCTCGATCGAAATGATCGATCTGCTCATTATCTAGACCCTTGTCAACATCTTTAAATATGCCCTTTAGGATGATGGAAATCACATCCCCCGCTGGGTGTGGGAAAGTGATTCTATAATGACATCCGAACAGGATCCTAAAAAGACAGGGACTACCACCCTTGGCATCGTCTGCAAGGACGGGGTCGTCCTCGCAACGGAGCACAGGGCCACCATGGGTACGCTTATCGCGCATACCGAAACCCAGAAGCTCTTCATGATAGACGAGCACATCGGTCTCACAACGGCAGGTCTTGTCGGGGATGCCCAGACCCTCGCCCGATACATCACTGCCGAGGCAGAGCTGTTCCGCCTCAAGCGGGACCAGCCGATGACGATCAAGGCAGCTGCCACCCTGACAGCGAACATCCTTTCTGGCAGCCGATACTATCCCTACTGGGTCCAGCTCCTGCTTGGAGGCTGGGACCGGGAAGGGGGCCACGTCTATTCACTTGATGCCGCCGGCGGCTCCATCCCTGATAAATACTGTGCGACAGGTTCAGGGTCCCCCTATGCATACGGGGTCCTCGAGGACAATTTCAAGGACGACCTTACATCGACCGAGGGGGTCGACATCGCCATCAAGGCCCTCAACGCCGCTATGAGAAGGGATTCCGCTTCGGGCAACGGATACGACATCGTCGTCATAAACGATAAAGGCTGGAACCCCGTGACCCAGAAGGATCTGGAGAAGCGTAAGGAAAAATTAAATATCAAATAATCCATCGCAGACAGCAAGAGTTACTTGTTATTTCCAACTTTAAATTATTTATCACTGGATTTAGTGGATTTTCTACCGACTTGTATCACGTTCACTTTCTTCCACGGAACTGGGTAGCAATATTCCCTACTGATATCCACGTTTTGAGCGAGAAAGGGTCAAGGAGGGGCGTGTCAATGACATATGAAGCGCTCATAAAGCGTATAAAGGCCGACATTGAAGAGATAATTCCCCAGGACATAGAGATCACCGGTGTGGACTTCGAGGGTCCTGTAGTTGTCATTCAGACGAAGAACATGGACGAGTTCGTCTATGATTCGAACCTCGTCAGAAGACTTGCACAGGGCCTCAAGAGAAGGGTGGCCATCAGACCCCATACCTCGCTTGTGAAGGACGTCAACGAGGCCAGCAGTATAATCAAGACCATCATACCCGAGGAGGCAAAGGTGACCGATGTCGCCTTCAACCACGATTCCAACGAGGTCACCATAGAAGCGCTATCCCCGGGTCTGGCCATCGGGAAGCATGGGTCGAACCTCAATGAGATCAAGAAAAAGACCGGGTGGGCCCCGCAGGTGGTCAGGACGCCGCCGATCGAATCAAAGAGCGTGAAGGACATACGCCAGTTCCTCAAGGAGCCTGAGGTCACCGAAAAAAGAAAGGATTTCCTGAAAAGGGTCGGAAGGAGGATATTCCGCGACATCCCGGATGACGAGAACTGGGTCAGGACAACATCCCTCGGCGGTTACAGGGAGGTCGGCAGGTCCTGCCACATGCTCACCACCAGGAATTCGAAGGTTATCATAGACATCGGGGTCAACGTCGGGTCCCAGGACAAACCTTCTCCTTACCTCCAGATATCGGAAGCTCAGCCCTTTGAATCGATAGATGCGATAGTGTTGACCCATGCCCATCTCGACCATTCCGGACTTGCCCCGCTCATGTACAAATACGGTTACGACGGGCCAATTTACTGCACTTCGCCCACGAGGGACATGATGGCCCTTCTCCAGCTTGATTATATCAAGGTGGCAGTCGCGGAGGGGAAGAGGCCCCCGTACGAATCAAAACACGTTCAGGACGAGATACTCCATACCATACCGATAAAATACAACGAGACCACAGATATCGCTCCTGACATCAGACTGACCCTGCACAACGCGGGTCATATCCTCGGTTCAGCCTCGCCGCATTTCCACATCGGGGACGGCCTCTACAACATCGCCTATTCCGGTGACATCAAGTTCGAAAGGACCTGGCTCTTCAACTCCGCCACGAACAAGTTCCCGAGGTTGGAGGCTCTCGTCATGGAATCGACCTACGGGGGCAAGCGCGATTTCCAGCCTACAAGGAAGGAAGCGGCCGTTGAGATGAGGGGCATCATGAAGCGAACGCTCTCAAGGGGCGGGAAGGTGCTTATCCCCGTCTTTGCCGTGGGCAGATCGCAGGAGGTCATGATAGTTCTCGAGAAGCAGATGAAGATGGGGCAGATACCGAAATGCCCGGTCTTCCTGGACGGCATGATCTGGGAGGCGACCGCTATACATACCGCCTACCCCGAGTTCCTGAACAACCAGCTCAGGACCCAGATATTCCAGCGCAATGAGAACCCGTTCCTCTCAGACTTCTTCAACAAGGTCGACTCCAGGGACATGAGGGAGAAGATCATCTATGATTCGGAGCCATGCGTCGTTCTTGCGACCTCCGGTATGCTGAACGGCGGCCCGGTGATGGAATACCTGAAGTACTGGGGGGCCGACCCGAGGAATACGCTGGTTTTCGTCGGTTACCAGGCGGAGGGAACCCTCGGAAGGAAGATCCAGAAAGGCATGACCGAACTCATCGTTTCGGAGAAGGGAAAGCCCATGGCCATCTCTCTGAAGGCCTCCAACGAGACCATAGACGGCTTCTCGGGCCACTCGGACCGAAAGCAGTTGATCAACTACATCTCGACCATGGACCCCAAACCTGACAAGATCATCATCCACCACGGGGACGAAACGAAGGAGATGGACCTTGCCTCGTCCCTGCACAGGAAGTACGGTGTCTCGACGACCTTCCCGATGAACCTCGAGACCATAAGGCTGAAGTGAGCGGGGATGTCGGGTCCTCTGGTTCCGGGTTTCGTTTCGATCGAAGACCCCTCCGAAGTGGATGAGGGTGCGGATTATATTCTCCTGCTAGAGTTTACTGAAGTTGTGAAGGTAAATGTGGGGTCCCTGAGGAACATCGAGCTGAAGAAGGGGTGGTACGGCTACTGCGGTTCCGCGAAGGCAGGACTCTGGGGGAGGGTGAGAAGACACCTTTCGGCACCGCTCAAGAAAAGATGGCACATCGACCATATCACTCCGTATTCGACGTCCAGGCAGGTATTCTGGAGAGGATACGAGGAGGGCGGGGAATGTGCCGCCGCATCCGGGCTCTCGAAGAGGTTCGAGGGTGTCATAGGGTTCGGCTGCTCCGACTGCAGGTGCAGGTCTCACCTCTTCTATTTGGGAGAACGGATCACATGGTGATCAGGGAAATTATCTCGTAAATTATTATTAGACCTCCTATCAGCAGCAGGAGGACACCCCCGACCGCCCTGGCATCCTTGTTCTTCAGCCTTTTGCCAATGGCGGATGCACCTGTTCCAAGGAGGATCAGCGGGATCGTTAGCCCGATGGAATATGAGAGCATCGAGAGGGCTCCCAGGAGGAAACCACTGCCGATGTCGTCAGCGTCGATGCCAAGGAGATTTGCAACTATGAGAGCGGCGGCGGACGCTTCGACAAAACAGACGAGGGATACGAGGATGCCGATACCGAACATCGTTCGCCCTTCTCCCTTCTCCTTCCTCGGACCCAGTTTCATGAGAGAGACCATGATGCGGTCCTTCAACCCAGGTTTGTCGGTGCACTCCTTTCTTCTAAGGACGCCGACGAAAACGAGGCCAGTTGCGACCATCACGAGGCCTATGATGATGTAGACTACCGCCTGGAACCAGGGATGTTCGGAGAAGTTCCCGATCGTCGTGATGGTGTAGCCGAGGCCTCCTAGGAGAGCTCCGAGTATGGTGAGAATGAGGATCCTCGGCATACCGTAGAGAAGGGATATCCTGAGGCCCTCTTTCGCCCCTTTACCTCTTCCGGCAAGTCGAAGGAAGAGCAGAGGGCCGCATGTGAGGTTGCAGACCGTGAGCCCCTGGAATATCCCGAGAAGGAGAAGAACCACGAGTATTGCAAGGGTTTCGTTCAACCTGCCACACTCTCCGGTCCACTTGAAGTCCTAGCCGGTGATAACCTTTCTGGTGGGGGGGCTACCAGAAAACGATGCTCCCGTAGATGAGGAGGTGGCCTATGATGTAGCCCAGGATCGTTCCGGAGTTGATCGGGGGGAGGCCGGCGTGGGCTTTCCCCTTGATCACGAAGAACATGAGCGCCCCCCAACCCGCAAGCATCCCCGCAAGGGCGAAGAGGGCGACCGCCACCGGTGGGTAGATGAAACCGAAGAGGCGGACGCCTCCCACGGGGCTCAGGAAGGTGGCGATGGACAGTATCAGTATTCCTGGGATGATGACATCCCCGAGACCCATGAAAAGGGATTCCCTCTTCCGCTTGGGGTCCATGAGGTTGGTCTCGTCCTCGTAGCGGTAGGACCATTTCATGGGGAATACGAGTAGAATGGGCATCTTCGCCTCGACAACGGAATCCGCGAGAGCTATCATGTGCTTGGTCTTGTAGACGGAGATGGCATCGTACACCGCCAGGGCCACCAGAAGCAGGACGGCCGGAAGGGTGTTCATGCTGATGCCAAATAAGGCGGATACGCCGGCGCTGACCAGCAGGCCCACGGCGTCCACCAGGTACCACTCCGGGTA
>JBLIRH010000020.1:0-33251 GCA_049472215.1 Thermoplasmatota archaeon
CAGCATCCTTCGCTATGACAATCCCGATCTGCATCTGTTCCTAACTCCGAAGGATAAAAGGAATGTCGATATTTTACCATTATGAATTGATAAAATGAATTTTAATGTATAGATTCCATATTAAATGCACAAAGAGGATGGTGATAAAAACAAAAAAATTGGGGTGGGGGTGAACCCACCCCGTATTCTCTAGCTGTTCTGAGTTCAGCCGAAGAGTGCACCGAGTCCGGCCATGGCCTCTTCCTCGGACGGCCCCTCGTCTTCCTCTTCCTTTTCTTCTACCTTCTTCTCCTCGGCAGGGGCCCCTGCGGCTGCTGCTGCGGGGGCGGCTGCTGCGGGTGCTGCGACTGCGGTCTTCATGGCCTCCTCGATGTTGACACCATCGAGGGAGGTGACCACTGCCTTCACCCTGGCGGGCTCTACGGCCACGCCAGCAGCCTCGAGAACCTTCTTGAGTCCGTTCTCGTCGATCTTCTTGCCAGCGGAGTGAAGCAGAAGGGCGCCATAGATGTATTCCATGTTTTTTACCTCCTTCTTTCTTGATCTTTGCTCTCAACCGAAAAGTGCTCCAAGTCCAGCCATTCCATCCTCTTCGGACGGGGCTTCATCCTCGGGTTCCTCTTCCTTCTTCTCCTCGACCTTTTCCTCGGCTGGAGCTGCTGATGCAGCTTCCTGTTGGGCCGCGGCGGCCCCTTCGAGAATACCCCGGAGGTCGTTGTCAAGCGCTTCCGCGCTCATCAACCTCGCCAGGGCGAGCATTCCTCCGTAGGCCTTGGAGAGTATGAGGTCCGCCGTATCCTTGTTCATGATACCGGCGAACACTGCCAGATTGAAAGCCTCCATCCTCGCCTTTTGGAGAATGGGTACCGCCGTGAGCGGCGTTGCATAGGCGGTGAACACCGCCAGGTTGAAGGCCATCTGGGCTCCGTAGCTCAGGTTTGACCTGTAAGCATCCATGTCGATATCGAGGTCCTTCGGCTGGTAGACCATTCCGTCCTCCCAGGCTCCGTCAAGTGCGATCCCTACCTGGAACGGGAATATCTCGAGCTTGGTCAGAGCGAAGGCAAGCTCCTTGGAGATGATGCCTCCCTTCTTGACGGGCGTGACCGTCTTCCTTATGATGACCTTGCCCTTATCGATGGCTGCCGGGATACCGGCCTTGCCGAACTCTCCGACGATCGGTCCGGGCGGGAAGGAGGTCTCGCCGGCATTCACCGTGATGTCCTCCGGGGCCTCGTCGCCTCCCTTTGCAGGCATCGGCTGAATGTTCTGGCCGAGGATCTTGTAAAGCGTGAACGGGTTGAGATTGGTCCCGAGTATGGCGGTCTGGCCGTCGATCAGGTCCTCGAGCTTCTCTATGCCGGCCTTCTCTCCCTTCATGTTGTCAAGGGCGATCCTGATAAGGTTCTGCTTGGCGACCTTGATCTTCATCTGGTCCCTGAGCTTCGACCTGATGTTCTGCATCTGGACACCCGGGATCTTGTCGATCTTCACCACTGCAACGGTGTTGTAATCCCTGATGATACCCTGAAGCTCGTCGACCATTTCTTTTTTCCAAGTTGCAACATGTGCCATGTCGATCACCTCAGTTCGATCCTCACGGCAGGGCCCATCGTCGTCTTGACGTAGACCGAGTGAACGTTCATATAACCGCGCTCGAGCTTGGACTTGATCCTGCTGAGGACGGCCTCGATGTTGGCCACGATGTCCTTGGGGTCCTGGTCCTTCATGCCGACGGGCACGTGGAATGTCCTTCTGTCCTTTGACCGGACCTTCACCGTCCTTCTGAGGTTGTTGATAATTGGGGTCGGGTCCGCCCCGGGCGGTATCGGCCTGGGCATCTTTCCCCTGGGCCCGAGTATCACACCAAGGTTCTTACCGACAACGGCCATGAGTGGGGCCTCCGCAACGAAGAAATCGACCTCGTTGACCTTTTTCTTGGCGGCCGACTTCTCCTCGGCCATCTTGGGTATCTCCTCGGCTCCTATTATCAAATCGGCGACCCCTTCGGCCTTCCCGATCATCTCGGGGGTCCCGAAGAGCCCGATCTTGACCTCCTTGCCCCTGCCCTTGGGAAGGATGACCTCCTCGGTGATCCTGTTCTTGGGGTTCGCAAGGTCCACGTCCTTCAGGTTGATGGCAAGCTCTACCGTTTCATTGAACTTGCGCTCCGGTGACTTCTTCAAAGCTTCGGTCACCGCTTTCATAATGTGGTCTTCTGCCATTTTTTCACACCCCGTGTAGTTGGTCGGAGGCGGTCCCTTCGGACCCGTGCTCCTCCTACATCGGATGCATCTTCATCGGATACTCTCACTCGGAAGTGAGGAGGGCTGAATAATGGCCCTCATTTATAAGGTTTTGTACCTCCTTGGGGCTCTTGCCGTCAACAGTGGCGTGCATTGAGACGGCGGTGCCGAGAACCTCCAGGACCGCGGATTCCAGCGATACGGCAAGAAGGGCGCCCCTCTTCATCCTGGCGACCTTGATGACCTTTTCCATGGGAATGTCCACAACATCCGCGACGGACCCGGGACCCTTGGCCTTCCCGATCTCCTGGAGCAGGAGTGAGGAGGTGGGGGGCGTTCCGACGGATATCGTGTATTCCTTGGTCTTGGGATCGATCACTATGGTCACGGGCACCTTCATCCCCGTGAAATCCTTGGTCTTTTGGTTGATCTCACCAACGATCTGGCCGATGTTCACGCCCAGCGGGCCCAGTGCCGGCCCCAGCGGGGGGCCTGCGGATGCTTTTCCGCCGTCGACCAGCGCTTCGATCTTCTCTGCCATGGAGGTTCCTCCTAGGTACAGGTCCACTGGGGACCGTAAGGCCCGAAAGTTGTTTTCATATTAAAAGATGTATGGTTACCAGATCCGAGCGTGTTCCCAGAAATTATAATATCGCGGCGTTTCATGACATATGGATGAGCGAGCGTTCCTGGCGGAAGTTCCTATTCATGGTATTCCTGGTCATCGCGATCCTGATCGCTCCTTCGCTCATCACGACAGCGGTCACGGATAATTTCTACGGGGCCCCCGATCTTGCTGTGACTGAACTTTCGATCGTGCCAACAAGGGACGGTCTCGAGGGTACGCTAAGGATCAAGAACCTCGGCCTTTCCTCGGCCGTAGAGGTCCAGGTCATCGTGATGGACCGCGAGGAGGATGCAGAGACCAACGAGAGCATCGTCGTGGCCTTCCCCCTTCTCCCACTAGGACCGGGAAAGGAGTTCGTGAAGGAATTCAAATGGGTCCCCGAATCCGCCGGCACCCACATAATCACCACTGTTGTAGACTCCGAAGGGGATGAGGAGGAAAGACACGAGCGGAACAATGTGAGGTCCCTAACTGTCTCGCTTCCTTTCATCGGATCTGTGACATCCCAACGGGACGGCGTTCTGGACCGGGAGATACTCGGGGATTACATATCCGGGATAGAGAACCGCGTCGAGCTCAACATAGGTTTCGAGGATGTCGGGGACCCTTCCCTCATAAGGGTATATGCGATGGTGGAGGGTCAGTTCCAGGAATACGGAACAAGAACAGCCGGCAGCCAGTTCGTGGCGTCCTTCGATGCAGGATCCCTTCCCGTCGGTGACCATTTGCTCGTGATCAATTCCACTTACTGCGGGAATCCCCTCCCCCAGAGGACCTATATTGTCAGGATCGTTCCGGTCCCGACCTGGTTCGGGGACCTGGACCGAAGGCACTCCTATTTCGACAGGGACCTCTTGTCCTACGTTCTCACGGGAAAGATCGACATTCCCACCTCTGTTATCAGGACATCTGCGGACGGGATCGGCGACCTTGAGGAGATGACCCTCAACGGAGGGGACGGTGAGGTCCAGCTCACAGGCTACATCCTCATGGATGGAACCACCACCATCACGGCCCGAACGGACATGATGATGGAGGGGCCTCTGACCTCCAGCTACAGCTTCCCGGCGATACAGGAGGGAAAGGTCTTTCTTCCTTCTCCGGAAGCTGTTTTCTCCATGGAGTTGAATGGAAGCTCCGGGGTTGAACTGGACCTTTCATCACTTGCCCTCGGCAGGAAACTTTCCGTGGGCGGCCCCTATGGAGATACGATCGACCTACCCCTGCCTGTCCTGACGTTGATGGGCGAGGTCACCGCCTCATCCACACTGAGCGTGGCCGAGGACGGCCACATTGCACCAATGGTGTCCAGGATCGAAATGGACCTTCGAGGCAACACGACCGAAATGTTATCGCTCGACCTGCCGGGATATGATGATCCCTGCATTGCGATGTCGATGGATGCTTATCTGGCGTGCGTTCTCAAGTATACCGGATCGAACTGGTCAGGATCGGGTGACCTGGATCTCTCCACGGAGGTCCATATGACGGACCTGGGACTTGACATGGGCCCCGCCTCGCTTGAATGGGTTCCCGAGCCCTTCGGGGTGGGCACGGCCATCTCCCTATCTCCCTACGGTGAGATCGGTCGATTGGAGCTCTCCGTCAGGGACGGCCATACGACCCACATCATTTACGGGAACTCCACCTTTGAATCGGAGGTCTACAGGAACAACACCTACAAGTCCCACCCCTCCCTCGGCCATCTGCAGGACGGCAGCCCGGTTGCCGTTTGGGCCGAAACGGGATACATGGAAGGGCTTGCGGACCGCGCATCATCGATGAGGCTTTACTACAAGTTGGGGAACACGAACGGCAGCTTTCCGGGCGATCCCGTCCGGATCTCCACGGAGGAGTTCATGGACCAGTATCCGGCTCTCGCCTCCGACCACCAGAGGAACAGGCTCGGACTTGTCTTCATCAGGGACATGGATGGCGATATCTACACCATCGGCGACAGGGAGCTCATGGCATCCTTCTTTGACGGGAGCGCCTGGTCCGTCCCCGAGAGAGTGACCACGGATACAAGGAACGACCGCGAGCCCGATGCATGGTTCGATGATGAAGGTGCGCTCCATGTGGTCTGGATATCAGAGGGCGGCCTGGGAATGTACTCCAGCTGGTCCCAGGGTTCCGGATGGTCACCGGCCTCCACGATCGACATCGGAGGGGGAAGGTCCGTAGAAGAGATCTCGTTCGCAAAGGCACAAGGCGAGGACCCAATGGTTCTTCTGGTATCCTCGGGTCACGGACTTCCGTACGTGCTTTCGGTCGGTTCCCCGACCACAACACCCTCCGAACTGGTCAACATCACATCCTCCGGGCACCATATCGGTGCATCCGGCCTTGTCAAGGGCCCCGATGGGTCCTTTGACGCTCTTTGGAGGCAATGGTCCTCCAGGGGTGGAGACCTTTTCAGCTCCACCAATCCCGATATGTCAAAATTCAGGGATTATACAATTCCGCTCAGGCTCACATCGGTCGAGGGTCTTGAGCTGTCCCCCGTTCTATACAGAAAGGAAGATTCGACCTTCGACCTCGGCTTCATAGAGGTGCCGCTCTGGGATGGCAACACCTCCATGACCCCAAGTCCTGTATTCACGAACAGGAACCTTTCTTGGGGGGGTGAGGTCGTGTACTTCTCCGTATCCGATCCCTCAGCGTCCCCGGGGACGATGATCATGGCCGCAGCTACCGTGGAATACAGGGGGATGACGTCGTCCGGTATGGTCAGAGTGGACCTCTACAGGATCCTCAGGGATCGGAATTCCGGGGGCCTCTCCCAGGAGTTCTGGGAATCAGAGCTCGTGGAATTCCACAGACTGGGGCAGGCGGAACAGGTCGTATTCACTGCTCTCGTGAAGGAGTTCCAGCTGGGTTTCCTCGCCGTCACGGTCCCCACCCTGTCCGGGGTGCCGGCACAGACCTCACAGAGGTTCTCCGGTCTCCCTTCACTGCCGGACCTCGAGATAATTTCCATGGAAGCCGCCAGGGGGGCCAAGACCTCCGCTTCCGCGGTGGTCGAGGTCTCGGTAAGGAACTGGGGCACTGTAGCCGCAGGATCAAGAACGCTGCGGGTCCTAGGTTCCACACCCTCCGCACCGGTGATGTTCAAGAACGGTTCCCTAGAGCCTCTGTTCCTCAGGGAAAGGTCCCCTGACCTGGAACTGAATTCGACCGTGGTCGACATTCCGGCAGGGGCCACTGTGACCATCGAGATGAACATCTCACTTTCGCCGGGGGCCAACCATATCTGGTCCCGTATCGAGGGCCCGTCATGGCTCCCGATCTCCGAGAGCCTGGACCACTCGGTCCTGCTCTCGTTCCCGGTCTTGGACCTTATGTATGACCCGCTTCCGGCGGTCATGGAAGCAGGTTCGGAGGTAAGGGTGGTAGCAAGTGCCGTTAACTCCGGACCCTGGCCTCTCAATGTGAGCTACGGGCATCTGATGGAACCCCTCCCAGAGGGTCTGGAGGAGAGGCCTCCGGAAATGGGGATAACGTTATTCGCATCCTTCCGGGGAATGGAGGTCTATATGAACCATACTCCCCTGGAAGGCGATGATGAGAGGAACGGGTCCCTCACCGTCAACTGGACATTTGATACGGCAAATGTTTCCGGGCGTTTGTACATGGTCATGACACTGGAAAGCACACATGCAAGCATTCAGACCAAGTCTCTCCATGGGAATATTCTTCTGTTAATTGAACCGGAAGTGGTCATTGGGGGCTTCCAGCAGACGATCGTAGGGGACCGCTTTACGGGCAGCATCGATGTGCTGGTCCATAATCTCTCCCCAAATGATGCCGAGGTTGTACACCTGACGCTCTTCAACGGTTATCCCTCGGACAATGTGGTATTATCGGAACTATTGGTGATCGATCTGGCTTCGGGAGAGACGAGGACCGTGACCATGGACCTGGGCCTTGAACAGGGGCTGTACGTCCTTTCTCTGACGGTAGAGATCTTCACCGTGCCCGCGAAAGGAACGGGTGAAAGATGGGCCTTGACAGATTCCGTCACGGGGGACCTCCATGTGAAGGAGCCGGGCCCGCTGGATCTTACCGTCAACGACGATGTCGACATGGGTGAGGTGACTTCTGCGGGTATCATTTCCGCTTCCGTGATAATGTTCGTGCTGGTAGTGGCCTCGTTCTTCTACAGGAGAGAGCACGGGGACGAGGACGAGGAGAAGGATTGACCTCATCTTCTGGCATCGATCCCCGACAGTTCGCCCCGGTGGACAAGGAAACCTGTAAGGGAGAGCAGAATGAAAGCCCCGAAAGCGAGGAGTCCCGCCTCATCCAGTGGAAGATCGTTCAGCAAGAGGATCAGAACCCCGGCTCCGGCCATGGCGGCCCCGAAGGTGATCGTTGCCGCCAGAAGGAGCCTTCTTGCAATGGACGAGAGGATCCAGGCACCCGAAAGCCCTATGACGGCACCAGCCAGAAAAGGGACCGCCCCGTCCCCGCCGAGCTCTTCCGCGACGAAATATCCGACCCCCGCACCAAGAACGAAGATGGCGATGGTGAGTACCAGCTGGAGAAGCTTGGGACCGAAAAGGAAACCGATTATGAAACCCAGAAGGGCCATTGATATGGTATAGGCCAGGCCCCAGTCTCCCCCGAAATATTCGCCGATCCTGAACCCGATATATCCCCCGGCCCCCCCGAGAAAGGACCCGCCAAGCAGCCTGACGAATCCCCTGAGCACATCGCTCCCCCTGAGCGCGAGCATGGACCCGACAACTATGAGAAGGACCATAACCGCAGCCATGACCAGTTCCAAACATCCCACTCCGATGACCTGACGCCAGTTATAAGAGGTCGTTCGGATAATAGGTTTTCCCCGGGCTGACCGGGCATGACCATTTTGTTGACGAAACGAACCACAACCTTTTTACGGAGGGGCCGGTTATTATCGGGCATCCTGCCCTCAGGGTGATACACCATGAACGACCACCGCTCACTTCGCAGGTCCGTGATCATACCCTTGATGTTTATCCTGGTCCTCCCCTCAATTCTTTTTTCGATCGACGGGGAAGGAACATCGACCTCGGGTGTAGATGATGATCGTAACCTTTCAACCGACCTTCTCACCCGAACCGAGACCATCTCTCTGAGCGGGGGACTGCCGATGATCGTTCAGGGGCCGTACGGGACAGAGGTCCGGATGGACGGCTACGACATGGACCCGCGGTCCTCCTACCTCAGGCTCCCATTAAGGACCGAGGTCATCGAGCTTCCGCTCGGCTCGAACCTGGTCGAGGTATCGATCAAGGACCCCCGTTATGTCCGGATCCCCGTTCCCGTCGACCTCGGAAGGAACCCTCATTCCATCGCCAAGGCATTCGGGGCGGAACCTGTGATCCCTGACGGAGGTTTCGAAGCTCCAGTGGAGCACCTGACCCATACCCTCAGGACGGGGATCGACCAGGAAGACCTCGGGTCGAAAGCCTACCTGTCGCTCATGGTCTCACCGGTGACGCTGAACGGGGACGCCCTGGAATGCATGATATCTGGCGAGGTCGAGATCGAATACAATTATCCCGCGGAACAAATATGGTATGCGACGGAGGAATTCGAAGTTCTCGTGATCTGCCCGGAAGTTTTCTCGGAAGTTGCCGTCGAATATGCCGAGTTCAGGAATGCCACGGGAAAGGATACGAAGGTAGTGACCATGGACGACATCCTCTCGGATAGATACTGGACCATCCAGGAGAACGATACCCAGGAGGAGATCAAGCGTTTCATCTACCAGGCGAGGCTGAACTGGGGAATAGATTTCGTCCTTTTGGCCGGGGATGAGGAGCACATTCCGGCAAGGCATATTCTCGTCCTCGACGGTTACGATGATTCAGGGGCACAGAGAAGCGACGGGGCTTTCGTCCCCTCCGATCTCTATTACTCGGACCTGTTCGAGGACGGTTCGACCACCTTCACCAACTGGAACGCCGACCTTAGCGGCGATTCCAGGTACCTCTGGGGAGAGTACGACGGAGGCATAAGGGACGATCCCGACCTGTATCCCGATGTCTTCGTCGGAAGGCTTCCGGCTTCGACCGTCGAGGAATTCGCCGATATGTTCGCCAAGATAAGGGGCTACGAACTGAACGCCAAGGATTCGTATTGGCTCTACAACGCCACCCTTTGCGGTACGGACACCTTCACACAGTACCCCACGGCCGAAGGCGAGTACGAATGCGATTATATCGATTCCAACTACCTAGGTGATTACAACGTGACGAAGCTCTACGAATCCACTGGAACCCTCTTCAACATTTCCACGGTCATAGACCAGGGCACGGGTCTTCTGGTCTTCTCCGACCACGGCAACTATGACGGCTGGGGTTATACCTCGGGATACCCCTCCGGAGCCTACAAATCGATGTATGCGGACGACCAGACCAACGGTTACATGCTCCCCATCACGATACTCGATGCGTGTCTCACCCACGGCTTCGACAACGAGAACGCATCCGAAGCGGCCTCTGGACAGGACCCGGTCTACAATCAGTGGTACTATCCGCCCGGATCGAGCAGGGCGACGGTTGACTGCCTCGGTGAGTACCTCCACAAGAACCCGGATGGAGGTGCTATAGCCTCCTACGGATGCACCAGGGTCGGTTACGGATCGTCAGGTGTGACATATCCGCTGGTCAATTCCGGCTACTTCAACGTACGGTTGAACAAAGCCATATCGGAAGGTGTGAAGACCCCCGGGCAGGTACTCGCAAGCGCCCAGAGGGACTACATCAACAACATCGGACCCTCTGGCTCCTCCTCTTACAAGACGATAACCGAATACATCCTGCTCGGGGACCCTTCCCTCAGCATCGGCGGGATATCTGGTACTAAACTTGAGGTGGAGACGGATCCGGTGAACGTGACGGTTCGGCCCGGAGAGGAGGTCGAGATAGATTTCACCATCCGCAATACCGGGATCATTTCGACCGATGTGCTCCTGAACGTATCCGTCCAGGGGAATGGACGGCACGTATGGACTGCAAATATAAGCATAGAAGGGGGGTCCATCCCCGTAAGCGGGGAGCTGAACGGGACCCTTTCCATATATGCACCTCCTTCGGCTCTATACAATGAGATCAGGGACGTTGTTCTCAAGGTGGACTCCATCCTTATGGCCAGGGCAGTTACCCACACTGTGGAGGCTTTCACGATGAGGACGGTGGGATTGAACGTTTCCGTGGACCCGAATGACCTTAGCGCCCCCCAGGGATCCTACGCTGTCGGATATATCAAGGTCGAGAACCTGGGTAACGGGCCGGAGACCCTCGACCTTTCCTTCCCCGATCTTCCCGCCGAATGGACGATCGAGGTAAGCTCATACACGGCCGAGGTCGAATCCTACAAGGACCTGAGCATCCCGTTCAAGCTCACTCTTCCCGCAAGGTTCCTTGCGGGCACGTATACCCACAAGGCAAGGGTCCTTTCATCCCAGACCGGAGCCTCGGCCGAGGGGTATTTCAACATGACCGTCGAACCGGACACGTCTTACGACCTGGGCATTCCGGTCGAGATAATGGAGCTGTATCCGGAGGAGAACCTGACAATTCCCTTCAACATCATCGGGAGCGCGAACGTTGAGATGGATGTCACATTGGAATGGATCGGGAACAGGATGGACGACTGGGACGTCGAGGTCCTCAACGGCTCCCTCACATTATCTCCTTTCTCGAACGGAACCGGCGGGATAAGGGTGCGCCCGCCTAACGGAACCGATCCGGGTGTATATACCATGTACGTCACTGCGGACAACGGTTTCGATGAGAAGGAGGATGTCCTTGACATACTCGTGAAGAAACTCTATGCGTTCGAGCTCGAGGCAGAGGATACCCTCCTCGAGGCGGACCCCGGGGAGCGCGTCAGCTTCTCTCTCAATGTCAGGAACCTCGGCAATATCTTCGACCAGTTCAACATGACGGTCATCGAAGCCCCGGAAGGCAACTGGTCGATGGTCCTTAACCCGAAGTTCTTCAGCGTTCCGAAGGATTCCCAAAAGAGGGTCTACCTGGACATCACTTCGGAATTTCCCGTGAACGGAACCTACGGTTTCAGGGTTAAGGTGTCCCCCTGGTCCGGAGGAGGGTCCCAGTTCGTGGACCTCAAGGTGGTCATCAGAAGGACCTACGACTTCGATGTCAGGGGAGATGTTATCGACAACGTTCGGAAACCGGGTGAGGTCCTGGTCTTCGACCTGGAGCTGTGGAACCTAGGGAACACCGTTGACAGGATGGAGATAAACGCTTCCCTGGAGAATGGATGGCCCGTGACGATATCGAATTCCTCGATGACGCTGGGGCCGACGGCTTCCCGCGGTTTCATCGTTTCTGTCGAGATCCCCCTTGGAGCGTTGGCGGGAGAATACAGATTGCTCCTCCATGTCCAGAGCAATGGTTCCGGGCTCTTCAGGGATTTCGAGAGGAAGCTGTTCGTGGACGAGGTCTATTCCCTCAACGTCGTGATGGACCTGGTCGAAAGCACGGTCCGGGTCCGTCCCGGGAGGATAGCACAGTTCAATGTTGTCATTAACAACCTGGGGAACACACCCGACAGCGTCAATATCGGCTATTCTTCTTCATCCTACGTGGAGGGGTGGATCACTCTCTCGACCGCCTCCTTCAACAAAATAGCCCCGGGGGACAATCGGACATTCCAGGTCATAGTCGATGTTCCGGGGAACGTGACCGAAGGCGATTACAGGCTCACATTGTGGATCGGTTCGATGGGGGAGATGGAGGCGCTGAAGCTGAACCTGACCATCCGTGTCGAGAAGAGGGGAGGCAGCGAACTTTTCTCGAAGGTCGATCCCGTTCCACTTGCGGTAGCCGGTATAGCAGGACTTGGGATCATACTCGTCACCCTCTTCATCCTTGTTAGGATGTACAGGAAAAGCTCGGGGGTCGACCTCGAGGAAGCCGGCATGGAATGGGAGTCGGACGATGAGGAGGACGAGGACGAGGAACTCTGGGAGTGATCACTTCGAGTTCTTTCTCAGCTCCCTGAAGAGTTTGAACCTCTTGCCCAGATGGGAATGGAAACGGTCCCTGTACCCGGCCCTGATCATCGCAAAGGACCTGAGATATGCGAACAGGCATATGAGGAACACCACCCCGACGTACAGAACGAGGGGTCCGTACCATGTCCCGAAGAACGGACTGAGGTCGGAGAGGGAGAGATCCGGGCCGAATCCAAGTCTGATGATGCTCTCGCCTATGGATGTCGCCATCTCTATATCGAAGGCGGCTTTCAGGATGAACCGAAGGAGCATCTTGAGCAGTATGATCAGGAATACCATGAATGCGAGCCCGATCAGCGGGACGTAACCCGTGGCAAGTATCATTTTCTTCTTCTTGTTATCCCCGAGGGCTTCCCGAAGCATCATCTGATCATGATGGACCTTGGCGAGCCGGTCGCCGACCTTGAACGCCCTGGCCCCCCCCAGTACCATCGAACGGGCGGCCACGGACCAAATCAACCATACTCCGAGATAGATCGACGGCCAGATGTACCAGGGCTGGTCCCCTCTTATCTCCTGGGGGGCCTTGAGTTGCTCCACGATGAACAGGAAGCTCAGGGAGATGATCGCGATCATGTAGGTGGAATTGGTCCAGAGCAGGAAATATTTCCAGCTGCGCTTTCCTCTCTTCCCCCTGCTCTTTTCCGCCATCCTCCTGGCCTTGAGGGAGAGATGGAGGCCCCTGGCAAGGTTGAAAGCGCCCTTGAGCCCTATTAGGACGACAAGTACCCCCATCCCCACGGGGATGTCGGGGATCATCGTCACCGAATAGAGCAAAATCAGGATGTAGGCTATACCTTTCAGGGTCTTGAGGAGCCCCTTCCACATGTTCTTGTAGGCTCCCTTGGTGTACCTCGACCACTTCCAGTATCGGACCAGGGGTAGTTCACCGAGCCGGGAGAATCCCTTCCTCGCAGCCGAACCGGCCTCCTGGTCGGGACCGTCCTTCATCGGGTCCTGAGCTACCTTCAGGTTAATAGCCCTATTGGGCCGTCCTAAAGCTCAAGGGTCTCGATGCCCCAGAGGCCCATGGCAACGACCATGGTATTCCCCGAGATGTCGCCTCCCTGAACGTATCCGTGGACGGACCAGGGCCCTATCTCCTCGAGCTCCTCCCCGGCCATGGATATGCCGAGCATCGTGAAGTCCTTGTTGAGAAGGACCATGTCGCCCACGATGATGCTGGAGTAGTAGATCCCGTCGACCGTGTACGTTTCATGGGTCTCGAAGATCCCATCCTGGATGCCAAGGACATGTACGGTGGTCTTGTATTCGGGTTCCTGCCATTCCGGGGGCAGTTCGTCGCCCTCGGGTGGAGCTGGCTCTTTGGCAGTGTCCTCCCCCTCATCGACCGCGACGTCGTCATACACCACATCGTCCTCGGGATATCCCTCGTAGTACCACGGATACCCGTAATCCTGTGAGATCACGACAACCCGGTCGCCCTGGAAGCTGACCTGGCTGTAATGTAGTCCAAGGTCAACACCCATGACGAACTCGGCGGAGCCGGACGATACATCATAGACGTTGAGCGTGTTGTGCTGGGCGTTCTCCCACCAGTAATCGAGGGCAGTGTATACCAGCCCGAGGTCCTCCGAGGCTCCGATGAGCCTTCCCTGGACGATCAGGTCCCTGGTAACGATCTCGACCCCGCGGTAGTAGGTCACCTTGAAGAGTTCGCTCCCGTAGTTCCAGTTGTAGGACTGTATGAAGAGCCCGTCCCAGCCTCCGACGATGCTGCTGATGCCCGTATCCGCGGGGAGTTTGATGGACCGCTTCTGCACCTCGGATGGGGTGTCCCAGTGGAAAAGGAAGACCCTCTCTGTCTCCGGTCTCTCTCCTTCGACGGGTTCGGTGCCCTTTTCATAATATCCGTAGTCATAATAATAATAGTAATAGGATGAGAACAAGGCCACTGCAGGCCCGTCTATGACCTGCCACGAGAAGGGATCGTGGTAAACGTAGCTTACCGCGGTCTCGGCCGTTACGTCGTCATCCTCGATCATCATGTCCCTTTCCTTGTAATAATAACCCTGGGATGTGAACTCTTCCGGCACCGTCATCCTGGCATTTTTCATCGTTACCGGCGAGTTCGGGTCGGAAAGATCGTAGGCATGAAGCTCCCAGAAGGGGCCTCCTTCCACATCCGGGCCCTGTCTGATCCCTTTTATGAAAACCATGTTGACCGAGCGGACGATATCCTCGAACTGGAGTCCCTCGGGTCCAAGTTCCATGATGGGATCGTAAGGAGTGGCGATCTCCGAGATCCTGACCTTGGCCCCGCTGCCTTGCCAGTCGGGCAGGACCAGTGAGACGACCTTGTCCTCGACAATGAAAGCGTCCTTCACGTTGGATGCAAGGTCGAGGACGGCCTCTATGACCGGTGCGTCAAGGTTGTCGTAGTCTATGGATTGGAGCACCCTGTCAGAAGTGGTCACGAGGTTCCCGTTCACGGACCGCGACCTCGTCACGGGTGACGTTCCGGTGATCTTGCCCCGGACCTCGAGGTCCCCGTTCTCGAGATCGAAGGAGACCAGCTGCACCCCGCTCTCGGAGGTCCCGTACCAGTCCCATTTGTAGCTCGAATAAGGAACGACGACGACCCCCTCCTCCTTGAGGATGGTGAGGGCCTTGGGGTCCCAGTTAGCCTCTGAATAGGTGTAGCCGTCCCCTATGACGACATGGTCCTCGAGGACAGCTTTCTCCGGGTCGGTGACATCGAAGAGGTAAAGGGCAACCTTTCTCTCGTTCTCGTTGTCCACCCCGACGGCTATGATATTGTACCCTATGACCTCCATATGCTCGACCCATCCCGGGATCTCGAGGATATCCGTCAATCTCGGGTCATCAGGGTCCGAAAGGTCCAGAACATCCAGCGGATCGATGGCTTCGGGAAGGTGGATGGTGTATCCCCTGTCCCCCTCGAAGCGGGTTGCCATGAGGTTGCCCTCGTCGTCAATGAGCAGGTCCGCGATCACTTCCATCTCATCGGGATCCCTGCAATCGACGATGTAGAGTGTGGAAGAGGGGAACCGGTCTCCCTCCCCTTCCCAGGTGGGATTCTCCTGGGTAACGACCCTGAACATCCCCTTGTAATGGTCCATCTGGTATCTGTCCCTCAAATATCCGTCGATGGTGATGGTGCCCCGGACCTTGATCTCACCATTGGGATCGGATATGTCAACATAGACGAAATCCGTCCTGGGTTTGTCCCAATCCCCTTTCGTCTGGGGGATGAAGATCGCGAACTGGCTGGCATGGATCTTTGCGGAATCTCCGGAGATCTCCTGTCGGTCCACCTCGCCGAGGCTTTCCGGATGGTAGAATCCGATGGACACAATGGTCGTGGTCGGACCGGTCTCCTCGAAACCGTCGTCCGGTACTCCCTCTTCCATTGCCATGTCGACCTCCATTCCGCCGCCTACCCAGCCTCCGCGCCAGATATCGTCGTAGTACATGTAATCGTTCGAGATAATGTAGATGACCTCCCCCACCCTTCTGCTGTCAAGGGGGTATCCGTCGAGTTCGACCGTCTCCACGATCCTCGGCTCGGTATTGTCAGTAAGGTCCAGGATGTACAAGCGGCCCGAGGAGCCTCCTTCTGAGCCGTCCAGTGATGGAGCGTTCGAGGCTATCACGAATCCCAGGAAATCCACGATGTACATGCTGACAGGGGTTCCAAGGACAGGCGTCCTTCCCTCGATATAGGGATCGGACGGGTCCTCCATATTGACCGAGAGGAACCCCATGTAGTTGTTGAGAACATAGATCCTGTTCCCGACGGCCTTCACGATGTCGGCCTCTTCGACCTCCCTCTCCCCGCCGCTGCCATCCTGATCCGAGTTCTTGTCATCACGCTCATCATCGTCGGAGAGCGCATCATCACCGCCCTCGGCACCGCTGTCCGTGGGAGGATACGGTTCTTCCTGGTAATCGGTCGTCTCGCTGATGTCGCCGGGGAGGGAGTCGATAAGTTCGAGCTCCTTATCCTCAAGCGCCGTATCGATGGTGTGGGGAACGAGTTCTATCGAGGGAGCCGTCTTCAGATAGTTCTCCCACGCTTCCCTGGACGTGCTGTCCATGGATGCATCACCGGTGACAGCTCCGGACTGGTCCAGATAGGTCACGTCTCCGGGCTTTCCTTCCTCACCATCGAAGATCAGCACCCCCAGGAGGGGAACCACAAGCAGCAGCACAAGCCCGGCTGCAATGATCGTCATGGTAAGCATCTTCGTCGTATCCTTCCTGCCTGTATCGATCTCTAGTGCCATTCTGATGCCTCCGGGACCCCGATCCGAGTACATTGGAACGGGTTCTAAGAGATGGTATCGTCTATGGTGGCGCATATCCTTGTATTAATAAATACCATGTGGAACATTTTTTGGACGGCCTGGTAGGGCGCATCCCGTTCGTGCCAAAACAGAAATAATCCCACGGGGATTGGGAAAGTGAGGTTAGATTTGCCAAGTGACAGCCCCGATCCCCCGGAGGAAAAGGCATCCCTGCCGTCGCGAGTAAGGGACAGAATGCTCAAGTCCAAGCACAGCAACAAGTACCTCGGTCTCATAATCCTGCTGATAGCGACAATACCGCGTGTCTTCTACATCTCCAAGGGGATCCTTCCCAACGGTGTTGATGAAGGCATCGATATCATGACTGGGAGGATGTACGATTTCGGTTACGACCTTTACTCGCAGATCAACACGGTCCAGGCCCCTCTCATGCCCACGTTCTACGGCCTCATAGAGGCGGACCCGGTGGTTTTCAGGCTTTTCTCGACCCTTTGCTCCCTGGCGATAATTGCCATGGTTCTTCTGGTAGGGTTCAGGATCGGGGGGAGGCATGTCATGGTCGCCGCGGGAGCGTTCGCCGCCCTCGATCTCATGTTCCTTCACGAGGCAAGATTGGCCTCTCTGGACATGTTCTGCCTGTTCTGGGTCTCTCTCGGGGTCGCATTCCTTGTGAAGTACAGACAGAGCGGCAAGAAGAAATCGCTGGTCCTGATGGGATTCTTCCTGGCAACTGCATCGATGATCAAGCTGTTCGGCTTGATAGCGACCTTTGCCATCGGCCTCATACTGGTATATGATTGGGTATCGGACATGGGGATGATGGAGAAGTTCGACCTTCACCGCTTTTTCCCTCCCAAGAGGACCACGGTGAAGCTCGAGCATATCCTGCTGTTCTCCCTCTCGTTCATTCTGGTGGTCCTTTTCATAATGGCGAGGTACGGGGTGGAGGAAGTGTACATGGGAACGTTCCTCAACCAGATGAACAGACCGGTCGCGCCGTTCATGACGAAGTTATCGTTCTTCGGACTCTTCATGCTCCTCAACGCGGGAGCGATCCCGTTTCTGGTCTTCGGTGTCAGACCCTTATACAAAAGGCCGGAGGGAGTGATACTCCTGATCTCCGGGCTTTACCTTCTGTGGTTCATGTTCCAGGCGACGACCTGGACCCACCACCTGATATTCCTTTCTCCGGCAATATCACTCACGGCGGGAGTGGGTGTGATCAATTTCACCAGATGGTGGTCCAAGAGGAAGCACATGAAGAGATATCCCAGGATAACAGGCAGGATGCTGGTCTATGCTGAGGTAACTCTCATTCTGCTGGCAGCGATCATAGGGGGAGGCTTCTCCTGGGTCGTGAAGGAAACGGGCCCATCCATGAGCGACAGGGCGGTCGATATACTATTGGAGATAACGGATGAGGGTGACTTCGTGATCTCCGGCGACCCCATCATAACCGTCAAGGCGTACCGTTTGGTCCCCCCTAACCTTGTGAACGTTGCCGAGCTACAGTACCCTGAAATAACCAACGACATGCTGAACGAAACCTGCATCGAGTTCGCCGTGGAAGCTGTAATAATCACCTACCACCTCGAGACCATGGAGGGTTTCGTGGATTTCGTAGAGACCAATTACAGGATAAAGGCCACGATCCAGCAGGACGATTTCTTCCTTGACCGGGAGGTCAGGACCTACAGGATATTCTATCTCCCCATCGATGCTCCGATAAGACAGCATCCGGATTGGGGTAAAGGCGACATGGAACCTCTTGAATAATACCGCAGTAGGATACTCCCGTCCCGTCCAGCAAAGGTATTGCAGGTAACCGAAAAGGATATCTCCCATCTATCAGATGGCACTCCGGGGAGCCTGAACATGTCTCGTCCGTTAATAGAGAGGAAGCCTTCTGGACGTACCGGTCGTTCTTTGGCGTTGCCGATGATGATCTTTGTCCTTATCTCGTCCCCGATCCTGATAGTACTGGAAAACGCTAATTCCGGACCCTTGCCTCCGAACAGGGCGGACGACATCGTTCCGGAAGAGGTTCCTCTCGGGATCGTATTGCCGGACATAGCTCCCAGATACCTGATCATCTGTCCCGACGAGTTCAAGGAGGAGGTGATTCCCCTTGCGGTGCACAGGACGAAGATAGGACTTCCCACAAGGATATACACCCTGGAGTCCATCGAGGGCAATTTCTCCGGTGTCGACAGGGAGCAGAAGGTCCACAGGTTCCTCAGGTCCATGCACCGGAACTACTCGACCTTCAAGTGGCTTTTCATTGTGGCCGATTCCGAACATCTCATGCCGAGACCCTTGTGGCACTACGCATATGACCGGGGCCAACCCTTCGAGAACTTCTATTATTCCGATGTATACTACGCGGGTCTCGATTCCGATTGGGATGATGACGGCGACGGGAGGTTCGGGGAATTCTCCGTCTCAGGAGATATCGAGGGTGATATAGATTGGGATATTGTCGTCGGACGTCTTCCCGCATCCACCGAAGAGCATGCCAGCAATTATGTGACCAAACTCCTCAGGTACGAGAAGAACCCCCCTCTGGGTTCCTGGATGGCCAGGTATCTGAACTGGGCCTCCCTCATGGAACCCCCGAACCGTGATTTCGATCCCTACAGGTACTTCGAACACAAATCCAACGCCTATAAAGTGGCAATGAGGGTGGAGTCCAACCTGCCGGGCCATCTGGAGGTCAAGGGATTGTACGACTATCCTCAGCTTGAGGGCGGCAACTATTCCGTTTCCGACGGCAGGGACACCCTCAACCGGGCCAACATGCTGTCGGAGTTCAACGGGGGTGCCTCCATGCTGAACTTCATAGGCCAGGCCAGGTACGAGGCCTACGCACTGAACGATTACGGACCGCCCACCGGCAACGGGACCAACTGGGACTGGAACGAACCTCTCGGCTATACCGACCACTCCCTGTTCTCCAACGGGGATATGATGCCTTTCATGTACGCATCTACCTGCGACACGGCTAAGTTCTTCCAGACCGGATACTGGGAAGACAAGTCGCTCGAGACCTGGCTCACCTCTCCTACTGGCGGGGTGATCGGCCTGATTTCCTCGACAGGAACATCCGCAAGGGGGGAGGAGACAACCCTGTCCTGGGGGAACTGGTACCTCGACGAGGAGTTCTGGAAGTTGTTCCTGAACAACGGAGAGACCCGTCCGGGTAGGACGATGTATCTTCTCAAGGAACAGTACCGCAGCAAGTGGCTGAGCCCCACGATGGAGATCAAGGAGACGATCCTTGGAATGATCTATACCTATATCCTGCTTGGAGAGCCTTACGTGGACGTTTATACAGCCCAGGCAAGGAGGTTCATGGGAACGGCAGCGATCGGAACCACTTTCTACACTGGCAACCACACGGTCAGGTTCAGGGTCTACGACAGGGACCAGGTACCGGTCCCGTACCCCCAGGTCACTATTTACAACGAGGACCTCTACATCGTTCTAAACGGGAACGCTCAGGGCTGGGTCAATACCTCCCTGGACCTCGGAAGCTCGACGGGTATCAATTTAACCCTCTCGGGTCATAACATGGTCCCTTCTTTCAATAGATACCCCGTCCACCCGGCAGTATCGGACGTTTACATTTCAGATTCCTACTTTGTCGCTCCGGAGAACGCTTCCCTGGGCCATCAGGTGGAGGTCACCGTCGAGGTCGGTAACAGGGGGGGGATGACCGCAGATAACGTCGGTCTTCACATACTCCTTGAAGGTGGTAACGGGGATCCATCGGGACCTTACGCTTCCTACCAGCTCGGGGACCTGGAGCCGGGTGCGTCGGTACCGGTGATCTTCAATTGGACCCTCAGGCCGGGTGAACATGTCTTTTCCTTGAACGCTGATTCCACTTCGGAGGAGATCGACCTGCTCAACAATCATCTGGAGATCGGTTTCAGCAGGCCCGGTCCTCTTTTCGAGTTCAGCATCGATTCAGGAAGGATTCGCCCGTCATCTAAAGCGTCTCCAGGAACCCCTCTCGTAGTGGATCTGAGCGTCATTAACCTCGGTTACGTCGCAGCCCCGCTCGAGGTCCAGCTGTTCGACGGGGATCCCGAACTCAACGGGACAGCGATCTCGGATATCATCCCGCTTGGCACCATCGAAGTGGACGGTTACGGGAATGCGAGCATTTCCTTCGAGGCGCCTGGCGCAGATGCTCTCCTGTTCATCATCATGGACCCCCTGGACAGGTATCCTTCGGGATTCCTGGACGAGCCTGTAAAATCCCTCCTCAGGATAGACCTGCCTCCAAGATGGAGCGGGTCCCCCTCGATGGCGATCCTGGAGGATTCCCTGATGAACACCCTACGGTTGGATGCCCTGGTCACAGATGATGATACCCTTGCGGAGAACCTCGTGTACTCCATCGTCGGTTCTGAAAACATGTCGGCGAAGATCAGGGACATGGGCGAGGAGGGGACCGTCCTGATCTGCGAGCCTCCACCGGATTGGTGGGGGGACGCGTTCGTGACCATATCGGTAACGGACGGGATGACAAGCGTCGAAACCGTCGTCAATATAACGGTCAATCCTGTGAACGACCCCCCGTTCTTCCTGGATGCGGTCCAGGGCATCATTGAGCTCTCCACCCTGGAAGATGAGCCTTTTCACTTCGTTCTGAGGGGCGGCGATATAGACAGCCAGCTCTTCTCTTTCATCTATGCGGGGGACAGACTTACGGTGGACGGGACCAACGGCTCCTTGGCATGGGACCCGGTCCAGAGCGATGTTGGCCCCAACGAGTTCCAGATCATTATCAGGGATGATGCGGGGGCGGAATCGGTACTGCTCCTGTTTATAAACGTTGTTGGCGTCAACGACCCTCCGTCGGCCCAGGGGGTCGAGGATATCACCCTCGAGGTCGGGACGACCAGAAGTATCGTATTGAACGTGACCGACGAGGAAGGGGATCCTCTCTCCTTCGGGGCGAACACACCGATCGTCTGGTTCGATCTGGATGGTTCGGTTCAGATCAACGGCTCCTCTGAATATATCGGTGTCAACAATGTGAGGATAGCGATCTCGGACGGGGTCAACACGGTCTACGTCCAGTTCAATGTGACGATCGTCGGTGATGGTGGCAAGGACGGAGAGGGCAGTTCCCTGGACGTCCAAACGGTGATGGGTGGGGCCGGGATAGCCGTTGCCGTGATCGCGCTTCTATTCCTCGGCTTGATGCTTCTCAGGAAGAGCCCGGTCGATGAGCAGGTCATGATGGAGCTTGAGGGTGCCGATGATCTTTATGAGGAGGACATCGCCTCCCTCGTCGAGGAATATGAGGAAGGGCTTGATGAAGAGGGTTGAAGGGGGGCAGCAGTTTGGGGAAGGGTTTCGATGACCTGAAGAGGGAAGTGATCGATCCAGGCCTGTGCACGCGGTGCGGCGGGTGCGCCGCCTCCTGCCCGGTCCAGGTCCTCGAATTTGGCAGGGAAGGGATAAGCCTTTCCGGGAAGTGCATCGAATGCGGAGCATGCGTGGGCATATGCCCCGGGAAGGGGGTTGATATGTCCCGGCATGAGACGCGCCTGTTGTCGAGGTCCAGGAAAAGACACTTGGTAAGTAGGCTTGGGATATATCTTTCCAGGGAGCAGCTCACTTCGTCGAGAAAGGAGATGGTGAGGATAGGATATTACGGTGGAAGGATAACTACGATCCTGACAGCCGCCCTCGAGGCCGGACTGATCGACGCGGCCCTGGTTACTCTATGGCCGGATGACGGAAGCCTTTCCACGGGAAGGGGCATCATAGCGAGGAACAGGGAAGAGATAATCGAGGCGGCATCATCAAAATACGCCTTCAGTTCGGTTCTGACCCTGCTGCCCGAGGTCCGGAAGGATAACAGCATCGAAAGGGCGGCCCTGGTCTGCCTTCCATGCCAGGCCCAGGCTTTCAGGAACATGGAGACAGATCCCTCGACCAAGCATCTCACCATGAAGGTCGGATACGTGATCTGCCATCAATGCGGGGCCCCCAACATGAGCGAGGAGAACTGGAGGAAAGCTGCGTCCGAACTCATGGAACAACCCCCGGACCAGATATCGGCGTTCACCTACAGCAAGATCTCTTCGACGATCATAAGGTTGGAGGTCACGGCGCCCGACGGGGAGACGGAGGTAAGGGACCTCAATATTGCCAAATTCCTTCACAGGGTGAACAAGGGCCCGAGATGGTACCGGTGCAACCTCTGTCCTGATTATTCAGGGGAGCTTTCGGACCTCAGTTTCGGTGCACCGGTGATAAGGACGGAGAAAGGGAAGGAATTGATCGACAATGCCAAAGGCAAGGGGCTATTGAAACGATCATCGTTCAAGAAATCCAATTCCCAGAACCTGATGGACCTTATCGTCAGCCTGCGAAAGATCGGACGGGCGCGCAGGAACATCCACAAGCGAAGGAAGCGGGGCCTCCCGTTCCCTGTTTACCGTTAGATAAGGTTTTCAGGAATGTAGACCTTTAGGCCTCATGGCCGATTACGATCTCCCCCCTCCACCCCATGTCAGGGTGTGGACCGGAAAGGTGTTCAATGTCAGCACTCGATATTCCTCGGCAGGCCTATCGACAACCATTTTCGTGGATTCCCCCGAAGGCCGCATCATACTTGACTGCGGGGACGGATGTGTTCGCGACAGTATAGAGATCGAGAGGTACATGAGGGAGAACGGACACGAACTTCCCAGACGGAACCTGAAGGAAGCCGGCGAGGCCATCATCGGAGCGGTGATCTCCCACCCCCATTACGACCATTATTCCGGTCTGGTCACCTTGCTGAACTTCCTGCAGCTGCTCGGAAGGGAGACCCCGTTGCCTATTTTATATCCTCAAGGGGGGGAGCCGGTCGAGGCCATCGTCGACCACTTCACCGACCACCTTTGGGAGGAGCCCCTCTTCGAGATCGACCTGGTCCCGATGTCCGCGGGTGACAGGATGACCCTTGGCGGCGTTGATATAGGCTGCATATCATCCGAACACCGCCACAGCAGACCGGGGAAGGTCGGAGGTCCCGTATCCGCTCTTACCTTCAAATTCGCCAAGGACGGGGAAACCGTGGTCTATACCGGCGACACGGGGAATATCGATCCTATCAAGGAGTTCGCCGCCAATTCGGATCTGGTGATGATCGAGGCGACCTTCTCGGGACCGGGTCCGGATTCCCAAGGGGTCCATCTAACCCTGGAACAGGCAATGGAGCTCTCTTCGGTGGCAAAGGAGCACATGCTGGTCCATTTCACAGCCTGGTCATTTGAAAAGGCCGTCAGGGATAAGCTCATCGATCCGTGGTGATCAGTTCCTCGTCCAGGGTATCGATATCCTGTAGGAAGCCCCGCCATCATCCCCTCCCTCGGTCCTGACGCTTCCTCCGTGTAGCTCGACTATGCCGCAAGCGGTGAGAAGGTCAATGTTCGCTTTCGGTTCATCCATGAATGGTTTCCGGCCCCTATTCGCATCGGTCGAAGGGTCGTAGTTGAGGATGGTAATGGTCACACCTCTTAGATCGGAGGTCAGGTCCACGGAGATCCTCTTTCCCTGAGATGAGCCCCTGGCGGAGTGGGATAGGATGGTAGATACCGCGTTCCCGAGTACGGGATGTACCATAACCCCGCAGGCTCCGGACCCGTGCTCGAAAACCACTTCCCGGGACCGGTCCGATTCCCTGTGCTCCTTGACAATTCCTTCCAATAGGGAGGCGACATCGACATTCTCTGCAGCATCTCCGGCTCCTTCCCCGATCAGTTCGGGGAGTGCATTTTGCACAAGCTCGGACATGATACCGGTCATTCTTACGCCCACGGTCTCCCCGTCCGGATCATACGGTGAGAAAAAGCAAAGGTAGCGTACCTTCTTACCTTCGATCGAAAGGAGCTCGAGTTCGACGATGGTCGTATTTCCTGTATCCAGTACCTTCCTCCAGGCCTCTATTGCACGTTCGAACTCCTTCCCCGGAGGAGCGAAGAATGGCCCCTCCATCATCTCCGGCGTCATCGCGTCCCGGATGAAGAACCTCTCGGCGTTCGAATTGCAGTCTATCTCCCAGAGCTGGTCCACCTCCCGCCAGAGGACGAGCAGCTCATCCGTGGAGTTCAGGAGCTCCCTTGTCCTTTGAAGGTCCTCCTGAAGCTCCATCGCTGCGACCATCATTCCGAGTGTTGATCCTATCCCCCTCCATACCAACTGCAGGGAGGGCTCGTTCCCTAGCAGGTCAAGTACCCCCTCCCTTGTCGAGAACAGGAGCAGGACCCCGATCTCCTCTTTTTCATGAGAGAGCGGCACTACAAGGCCCGAGCTCATTTTGACCATCAACGGCTCGCCTGTGGTTGTCCTTGCCCTGCAAAATCCTTCCATATGCCCGCTCCAGATCCCTCCCGCTTCGCAGTGGACCGGGCCCTGCATCTGGACATCCCTTGACCCCGCAAGGATGCTGTCATGGGCTATCAGGTCGATGCTTTCGGGAAAATCGTCCTCCATCTGGAACCTCTGGTCCTCGGGAGCGGGATCCGGTCTGGACCATCTCAATGTACCAATGTCGAAGGGAACAATGGATGGCAGTTCTTCCTCTAGGACCCGGGAAAGGGAATCGAGGTCCCGGGCGTCGATCAGCGAGGAAAGAAATCCGGAAACCGCCGTTCCCACATCAACTACCTCTTCCAGCTCGTTAATTCGGGTGGATCGGTTCCCTTTCCTGAAGGTTGCCGTCGCCGACCCGATAGCCGGTACTTTCGGACCTGAGGCGTCTTCCCCTTTTTTTTTCCCGGACTGGCTTACGCTATCCGAGAAGAATTTGCGTATCCATTCACCCATATGGAACTACCCCAGAAATCATTCCATCCGCGGGGATAAGGCCTTATCATGATGGTGATATTTCAATATTGGGGGGCATTTCCAGTGCAGCTTCCTTTTCCTTTTTAAAGGAAGTTCTGACAATGACGGATAGGGAAGTTTCATGGGCCTTCCGAACGGTCCCGAGACCCTCGAACCGGCCGGAAAACCGGCTTTCCAGGCGAATATCGAAAACGATATAACACCAGGCTACCTTACCAGCCCGATGGAGGGCTCCCAAATTTCCGGGCCCCGCTCAAGGACCATTTTGATTTCGGTGCTTTTGGTAAGCTCCGCGTTTCTGTTCCTGACGGGGGGCACCGGCGAAGCCGAGCGGTCGGTCGGTCCCGTCCCTTCCTTGGACCCACCCTTTCAGGTGCCGGACGGGATACTCGAAGAGAGCAACTTCACGACATATTACGATTACAACTCCATGACAGAGTACCTGCAGTTCCTGGAACAGACCAGGCCCGATATCGTGAAGCTATGGTCCATCGGAAGGACACACGAGGGAAGGGACATCTGGTGTCTGAAGCTCTCCGATGAACCGGGCCTGGAGGACGACGGAGGATCATCGGTCGAGGACAACGTCCTCCTTGTTGGAGCGCACCACGGGAACGAATGGATCTCATACGAGGTCCCGCTATATGTCCTGTCTTTCCTCGTCCGGAACTACGGGCAGGAGACCGAGAACGGAAGCATAGCGACCTATATAGTCGACAACAGGGAGGTCTATTTCATCCCGATCCTGAACGCCGACGGGGTCCAGTACGCCCACGAGAGCGAGAGGGGCTGGAGGAAGAACAGGGAGCCGAACTACATAAGCGAATTCGGCCCGGGGGGAGTGATAAACCCCGATCTGGTCCCCCTCTCTTACGGTGTCGATATCAACCGGAATTACGGGTGGGCATGGCACGAGGCCGGTGGCTCGAACGTACTTGTCACGAGCGGAGCTTCCTACAGGGGCCCCCCCGATAACGTCGATGATGACGGAGATGCGGTGATCCCGATCGACGTCCGACCGGGTTACATACCGGTCGGCCCCGACGAGGGAGTGGACGAGGACCCATGGGACGGAATTGACAACGATGGTGACGGGGAGGTGGACGAGGACCCTGCCGGAGGTTTCTCCTCTCTTGAGACGATAGCCATGAGAGAGCTTGGGGAGGAACACTTGTTTCCGGTGGCAATAACCTATCATTCTTACTCGAGACTCGTTCTCTGGCCGTGGGGAAACACCCCGGAGCCGACCAAGGATGCTGCGGTCCTCGAGCAGCTAGGCACCAGGATGGCCGAGATGAACGAGTACAGACCGATGCAGGGCTATGAGCTCTACCCTGTGACCGGAGAGTTCAATGACTGGTTCTATTCCCAGTACGGAACTTTCGGATATACCTTCGAGGTAGGCAACCGCCATACCATCCCCGCAGAGGAGATCCGTGAGAACTGCGAGCTCAACCTCGAACCGACGCTCTACCTGTGCCATGCAGCGGCAAATCCGTACGAGAGCTTCATCCGGTTCGACGAGAACTCGACAAGATGGGAGAAGACCAGGGACGGGGCCAGACTGTCCCTTTCCTACATAGATGAGGGATACCCGACCCCCATGAACCTTGACAGGACCCGTGTTCACTTTCAGTGGGGAGACGGAGAATGGATGACAGCCCCGGTCGTTGAGGATGAGGACGGCAATCTGTCAGCCGAGGTCCTCAAGGTCTCGAAGGACCGTGAGCTCCGCTTCTATTTTGAACTTGTGGACACCCAGGGGAGATCGGTCACTGAGCCGACATTTGCCCCCAACCAGTTCCACACGATCGTTCTCGATGAAGGAGGCGAGTTGTATATGGAGTTCGGGGCGGCGACGGTCTTCGTAATGCTGTTCACATTGGGAATTGTCTGGGGGGGTTTCGTTGGCGGGATCGGAAAGGCCCTGAGGTCCAAGAAGGGGGTGGATTAGGCTGGCTTCCAAGGGGGGAGGTCTGTTCACCAACCGCTGGGGTCTCCTGATGGCCGCTCTTGGTGCCGCCATAGGTACCGGTAACATCTGGAGGTTCCCCAAGGAGGTCGCGAACAACGGCGGGGGCTCCTTCATGATCCCCTACGTGATCTTCCTCTTCTTCTGGTCGATCCCCATCCTGCTTGTCGAGTTCAACCTCGGGAAGAAGTCAAGAAAGGGAACAATGGGGACTTTCGCACAGTTCCTTGGTCCGAAGAAAGCATGGATGGGGGCATGGCTCGCATGGATCTCGACCGCAATCGGTTTCTATTACGCTGTCGTGATGGGGTGGACGCTGAGGTATGCCTTCGGTTCCCTGAGCGGTTCGATATCCTTCAGCAGCGCCGAGGGAGCAAGGGCGTCGTGGGAGGGTTTTCTCGAGTCACCCCTTCTGGTCGTTCTGTTCCAGGTCCTTGCGATCTTCGTAACAGCGGTCATCGTATACCGGGGTGTGGAGAAAGGTGTCGAGAGGGTGAACAAGATACTCATACCGGCCCTGTTCGTCCTCCTCATAATTGCAATGGTCAGGGCCCTGTTCCTGCCCGGAGCGTTGAACGGTCTTGCCTACCTGTTCACCCCCCATTCGGAGTCCCTGTTCAATGCCAAGACCTGGATATCGGCACTGGCCCAGTCGGCCTGGTCATGCAGCGCCGGCATGGGCATGGCGATCACCTACGGGGCCTATACTCGTCGAAAGGACGATACCAACTTGAACACATTCCTCACGGGCCTCGGGGATACGACGATCGCCCTGGTTGCGGGAATAATGATATTCGCCACCGTATTCGGCGTAAGTGCTTCACCGGCCTTGGCCGAGGCTGCCGTGGAGGAAGGAGGATCTGGCCTTACATTCATCTACCTGCCGAGTCTTTTCGGAGAGATGGCAGGGGGGCCGATAATAGCGGTCATGTTCTTCCTTGCCATGGCGTTCGCCGCCCTTACATCGATGATAGCGACCTACGAGAACGCGGTCAAGAACTTCGTTGACGCCGGCTGGGAAAGGAAGAAGGCGATCAGGGTTCTGACCGTAGGGATGCTCGTCCTCGGTCTTCCATCGGCTTTGATCATCCTCCCGGTGACCGGAACCCCCATGCCAGTGTTTTTGGACAACCAGGATTTCGTCTGGGGGCTGGGTCTGATAGCTTCGGGTGCGTTCATTTACTACCTTGTCTTCAAATACGGGATCACGAGGTTCCGCCACAATATCGTGAACAGCAGATATGATGACATCAAGGTGGGAAGATGGTTCGATATACTATTCAAGTTCATCATACCCTTTGAACTCGTAGGTATGTCGGGATGGTTCCTCTGGCAGACACTTAGAGCACCTACGGAGGAATGGTGGATGGGAGGGGCCATCGGTCTCGGAATACTGCTTCTGCAGTGGGGCTTGGCAATTGCCGGGCTGATATTCCTCGGCCGTCGCGTCGGTCCGAGGCTGATAGACGGAGAGATGGATGTCGACCGCTCCATAGATGACGATATCGACCTGTACGAGGGCCCGCCCCCCGAGGCGGTCGAGGTTGTGGACGTTATTGAAGCGGAAGCTGTCTGAAAAGGGAAGGTGTCGATATGACCGAAGATGAGAAGATACTGGCTATACTCAGGGAGAAGGGAGAGATGACAACCTCCGAACTGGAACAGGAGTTCAACAGGAGAGGCGAGGACTGCCCAGATGGTGCCGTCCGCACCCTGATGAGGCTGAAGACGAAGGGGTCGATCAAGGGCAGGATGGACCCTTCAAGGAAGGGTTGGGTCTGGAGCATTCCCTGATCATTCCTGCAATCGTGTACGGTAAAGGTTTATTACCGGTTTCCTCCCTTACTGTCCACCCACAATTGGAGTGAATTAACTAGAGAGGTGTCCCGATGAGCCTTTACCATTACAACACTGCGGGTTCCCGAAAGATGATCACATCCACCATCACGATGCTGCTGCTTTTGGCATCGTTGCTGGGCCTTTTTTCAGCGTTCCTTCCCGAAAGGGCTGCAGGTATAACCGTCCCCGGGGGCATCCTTGCGGGAAATACGAGATGGACCGTCTCCGATTCCCCTGTCCTGCTTGAGGGGAACGTTACAATACCTTCAGGATCGACCCTGACCATCGATCCGGGTGTCACCGTCCAGCTCCCCCCATCGATCGGCATATGGGTCGAGGGAAAGATGATTGCCAGGGGTACGGAATCTTCTCCGATAAACCTCGATAAATCCCATGCTTCCTTCTATTTCGACGGCATAAACGTGACAGGGGGCGGATACGGGATCCTGGAGCATGTCATCATGACAGGTTCCGCAGGCGGGGTGAAAGCGATGGGAATGGGATCTAAGGCGTATGTCTACAATTCGACACTGATGGGGAACGCAGCGGGTTTCCGGGGTTCGACCAGCGCTTTTGCATGGCTCGTGAACTGTACCTTCAACGCACCCGTGAACGCCACGGCAGCCTCGAGCGCCGAGGTCAATGAGGGCAAGTGGTTCTTCTTCAAAGCGATCAGCGATAAGGACCTCTCGGGGGTCAGCGAGGCCACTGTGAAGGTATTCGGCGAGAAATACCCTGTCGAGCTCGAGGAGTGGACCATTTTCGATTCCGCCGCCAAGGGATTGAAGACAGATGCGAACGGCGATATGCCACCTATCGCGGTCAACCAGTACAAGCATAACGGCCAGACATCATCGGTCAGGGTAGAGTTGACCATGAGATGGGAGCTCAGCGGACCGGCAGCCTACTGGAGACATGATATCAAAGATCCGGGTCTTTTCGTAGGGGATAACTTCAACCTCACGTGGTTCATCGACAAGACCCCGCCGCCTATGCCCGAGGATCTCAGGGTAGGCAACAGGACCGGAACGACGATCGAGCTTCTCTGGGACCTTCCCGATCCTCCTACCGATCTGAGATGGTTCAACATAAGATACAAACGCACCAATGAGCCTCTTTCAGCAATGAGGTACGTGAACGCGGACGATTCGCTTAGAAGCTACATCGTAGACAGTCTGACACACGACACCCTCTGGGAGTTCAGTATCCAATCGGAGGATTTCTACGCGAACACCCTTGGGAACACGAGCTCGGTCCTTGGTAAGACCCTTGACATAGTGCCTCCCGAACCACCGAGGAACTTCACCCTGAAGGATTTCGGCGGGGACTGGGCCCAGTTCAAATGGAATCCCAGCCCGAGCGACGATGTGGTGGGCTTCTGGATTTACGTCAAGGAGACCTACGGCACCTGGAACATGTCGAAATACATCGACAGCCACATGGTGGCCTCGGATAAGGTCACAGGCCTTCCCTCCGAGACCAACCTAACCGCATGGATCGCTGCCGTGGATGACGCAGAGACCCCAAATATCGGTCCACCTTCCTCAAATGTATATTTCACCACACTAGATATCACACCGCCAGTTGCCCCCAGGCTTGATTTCTTCCCGCTTGAGACGGACCATTACATTCCAGGCTCTCTCTATTTCAACACCTCCCTTGTCGGTTTCAAGGTCAATGTGACCGGGGAGGACCGGACCGTGATCGAGATAAAGCTGGACGGTAAGGATTTCGTGGACCCCGACGGGATAATCGACAGATGGACGACCTACGGAGGCGTTTTCCAGTACTATTTCTTCCTGGGAGAAGGAAAGCACACTGCCATGTTCAGGTCCATCGATCCTTCCGGGAACGCGGGTCCATACAATTCCTCGGATATATGGGTCGACCTTACCCCTCCCGTAATGTCCATAGAGGGTCTTGAGGGGGATACCCTTCAGTTCTATGAAGGGGAGCTTGTCGACCTGACCTTGAACATCACCGACAACAATGACATAGATGATGTGCTCTGGACGGTCTCCAGCAATTATACCTACGAGGAAGTGCACGGAACCAGTTTCCTGAAGGATCTAGACATCGGGTCCTATCTACTCACCATAAAGGCCTTTGACATCGCTGGAAACTGGAATTACCAGGAATACGAGCTGATCGTTTCGATCCCGGACCTTACCCCCCCGGGCATCATATCGACCTACCCGGAGGATGGAGAGGCCAACATCGAGCTTGGACCCCTTATCTCCGTAAGGTTCTCGGAGTTGGTCATGTGGGGGTCCCTGACGCCTTCCCTTGTCCCCGAAGGAGGCTCTGCCGTAGCGTTGAATTCGAACCTGGACCTTGACAACAGGACGATATCATACTATTCCGAGGATTCGCTGCTCGGAGGGACGAATTACACTTTCACACTGGGTTCCATCATGGACCTGAGCGGGAACGAGGCCCCTGATCTGGTTATACATTTCAAGACTATCTCGGAAGAGGATATCGACACGGACGGGGACGGGATCCCCGATGTATACGAGCTGTTGTATGACTTCCTTTCCCCTTCCGACGATACGGATGCGGCCGAGGACTACGATAAAGATGGTCTCACGAATCTAGTCGAGTATCAGATCGGCACCGAACCTGACAACCCGGATACCGACGAGGACGGCATACCGGACGGAAAGGAGGTGGAGTGGGGATTGGACCCGAAATGGGCCTCGGATGCGCAGGGAGATCTCGATGAGGATGGTTACACGAACCTTGAGGAATACGAGAAAGGCTCCGATCCCACCGACATCAATAGCGTCCCGGAGGTCTCGGACAATCCGTCCCAGCTTTGGTTGATCATCCTGATCGTTGTCGTCCTAGTGGTGATAATAGGTGCAGTTATCGCCGCCTTAGTAATATACAACAGGAAGATGGTCAAAGAAGAACAGGAGCAGGTTGTTGCACCATCCGTAGGGGTCTCCGAGGAGCCAACCTGGTCCGAAGTGGAGGAGCTCCACAAGAAGGAATGCCCGTTCTGCAAGGCCTCTCTCGAGGAGGAGATGACCTACTGTCCCGAGTGCGGGATGGACCTTCCGGAGGATGTGGTGGAGGAGGGTTCCATGGATGAGGACCAGGAAGAAGGCCTGCCAATGGACATCCCGATGGATGAACTCTCGGATATGGCAGGGGCCGAGATCGAGCCGCCCGAGAGGGACATGGACCTACCGGATAACGACCTGGAACCCGAGATCGATGAAGATATGGAGCCGCCTACAATGGATGAGGTTCCATGAAACCGAGAGCTAGGTTTTCCACTTTTTGCGGTCTTGACCCTTTAGCTCTATTAAAAACCAATAAAAGTGGGAAACCTTTTTATTTTCTATTCATGATGTATGGTATCAATCCCCCGAGGTGGAAGTGATGAAGGTCCCGTGCAAGAAATGCCAGGCGAAGATGGATTACCCCTTCAATAAATGTCAGGAATGCGGCTGGGTCCCCAAGGGCGACCTTGCAAAGAAGGCAAAGAAATTTGCCAAGAAGTATGAGGAAAAATTCGGCGTTCCGGAGGCTAAACCGAAGAAAGAGAAAAAGAAACCTTCCACCAAGAAGGATGACAAGCCCAAGAAAAAGAAGAAGGCCGTGGTCGAGGAGAAGCCCAAGAAAAAGAAGAAGAAGGCCATGGTCGAGGAAGAGGACATCACTCCCAAGAAAAAGAAGAAGAAGGCCGTGGTCGAGGAGAAGAAGGAAAAACCCAAAAAGAAGGCAAGGGGTTTCGACATCTCCAGCGAGGGAGACGAGGGGGCAGTTAGATCAAGTTATCGTCCGCTCAGCCTCGATGACGACGAGGAAGAGATCTTTGTAATTGGTGCTCCAAAGAAGCCGAGAAAAGCACCCAGACCTCCTGAAGAGGATTATGAAGAAGAGGAGGACGAGGAGGAGGAAGAGGAAGAAGAAGAGGAGGACGAGGAAGAAGAAGAGGAGGACGAGGAAGAAGAGGAGGACGAGGAGGAGGAAGAGGAAGAAGAAGAGGAGGACGAGGAAGAAGAGGAGGACGAGGAGGAGGAAGAGGAAGAAGAAGAGGAGGACGAGGACTACTACGAAGACGAGGAGGAAGAAGAGGAAGAGGAGGAGGAAGAGGAGGAAGAGGAGGAAGAGGAGGAAGAGGAAGAAGAGGAGGAAGAGGAAGAAGAGGAGGAAGAGGAAGAAGAGGAGGAGGAAGAGGAAGAAGACGTCCTCAAGATCCGCTGCAAGTGCGGGAACACCATCAAGATACGCTCGAAGAAGAGGCCGCTAAAGTTCGTGTGCGACAACTGCGGACGGAAGGGGGTCCTCAGGGAAGAACCCGAGGAGGAAGAGGAGGAAGAAGAGGAGGAGGAGGAAGAGGAAGAAGAATACGAGCCTCCTGTCCGCA
>JBLIRH010000021.1:0-32923 GCA_049472215.1 Thermoplasmatota archaeon
ACCGTTCTTTGCTACTACTTGTACCAGGATTCTTATTCGAACGCGGTCCACAGGACCTTACGACCCCGCTTCTGCCCACGCACGACACCTCCCTACCATATATTCTTGCGAATATCCAGCGTATCGGTGGTCAACTTAGCCCCGTCCATTTTCAATGCCTATGATCTCGACTGGTGATCTGTTACGAACTCTTTAAAGGATGGCTGCTTCTAAGCCCACCTTCCAGTTGTCTTAGACCATAGACCCTTTTTGACTTTCACACTTAGCTGACACTTAGGGACCTTAACGCCGGGCCGGGTTGTTCCCCTTTCGGACACCAACCTTACGCCAGATGCCCTCACTCCCAGGATCTACGACATTCGCACATTCGGAGTTCATTAGGACACCGAGGTATTTCTACCCCTAAATATCCATATGGTGCTCTACAGCACGAACTATCTCCCCTGAGGCTATCCTGCGAGATATTTCGGGAGGAACCAGCTATTTCCCGCCTAGATTGGCCTTTCACCCCTATACCCAGGTCATCCGAGTGATTTGCACATCAACACCGGTTCGGACCTCCACCCGAGTTTCCTCAGGCTTCATCCTGCCCAGGCATAGATCGACGGGCTTCGGGTCTCCCTCCAGTGACTCCGGGCGAGCGCACCCTGCCCCTCACAAAAGTTGCGGGCAATTGGTTTCCCTTCGGCTTCGTGGATGATCCACTTAACCTCGCCACTGAACAGAACTCCCTGGCTCATTTTTCTGGACGAACGATAAGACGGCGCTTCTCGCTTTCCCGCCTTATCAGTCTGTGACCGTCTGGTTTCAGGGTCTTTGCACCTCCCGTCAAGGGTACTTTTCAGCTTTCACTCACGCTACTAGTACACTATCGGTCTCGGGACGTATTTAGGGTTGGATGTTTCTGGCACCCACATTCCCGCACGAGTTCCAACGTACGGTACTCCTGGATCCCGGCAATCACCTTTTTCACTTGCCCGTACGGGGCTTTCACCCTCTATGGCTCAGAGTTCCAAACTGAATTCTGGTTCGTGAACGAAGGTGTAACCGGGCCGCTCCACATCTCCTCCATGTTTCCATGAAGGATTCGGTTTGCCCTGTGCCGTTTTCGATCGCCTTTACTTACGGCATCTCTATTGATTTCTTTTCCTCCGGGTACTAAGATGTTTCAATTCCCCGGGTTCCCCACCCCTAATGGGGTTGACTTGCGCCAGGAAGTCCCATTCGGCAATCGAGGGATTAAAGGCTCCATGTGCCTACCCACTCGCATATCGCAACTTGGTACGACCTTCATCGGCGCCCGAGCCAAGCCATTCACCAGACGGCGTAGCAACCGCTAGACTACCGGCTCAACAGACGTCCGGAGCATATGAACGAGATTCATCGGTATCATAGGCCGGAGCCTCTACCTGTCTCCTTCCCCCGTGATGCTTCGCATCGCGGGGTGCACTGACCCCTCTGGGCATGGTCCAGGATAACCTGTTCCACCCCTGGGGGAAGTGGTGTAAGAAACAACCCCTATATAACATTTACCCGAACGGAGAGGACGCTTTTATCCACCTTTTCCACCTGCATCGGAGGGGACGATAATATGGATTTGACATTAATATAATAGTATCTATTTACCGACGAAAGGCAGGTTGTCAAAATGGCGGATTTTACGAGGCCGCGGGGTACGAGAGACTTCGGTCCTGAGGAGATGAAAAAGAGAAGGAACATCGAATCCCGGATGAGGGGGGCGATAGAATCCTTCGGCTACAGCGAGATATCGACCCCGACCTTCGAACATTCCGATCTGTTCGTTGCCCGGTCCGGCCCGCAGATCCTCGAGCAGATCTACAATTTCAATGATAAGGGAGGAAGGGAACTCGTCCTCAGACCCGAGCTGACAGCACCGGTGATGAGGTTCTACTTCTCCGACCTTCGAAATGCTCCAAAACCACTAAGGATCTACTATTTCGGAAACTGCTTCCGGTATGAAAGGCCACAAAAAGGAAGGTACCGGGAGTTCTGGCAGATCGGACTTGAATACATAGGGAACAGGACGCCTCTCGCCCTTTCCGAGGTGATCAATGCAGCCATCGGCACACTCGATTCCTCGGGTCTCAAAGGTTTCCAGGTCCGGGTCGGCCATGTCGCCCTCCTTTCATCGATCCTCTCCGGATGGTCGGTTGATAGAAGTGACAGGGAGCTAATGATCGCCATTGATAAGAAGGACCGTAAAAGGATCGTCGATATTCTCGGCGATGGTCCGGCTGCTATGAAGGTCGCCGATTTTGTAACGCGAACATATGATCTTTCCACCTCGGGGACTGTACTGAAAGAAATGATAAGTGACATACCTGGAGTTGATGAAGGAGCTGTTGAAGAGCTCTCCAGGGTCCTTGAACTAATCGTCCCCGGCGGGGGTGAGGTCTTGATGGACCCATCCATAACCAGGGGGCTCGATTACTATGATGGAGTGGTCTTCGAGATAGATGCCCCGTCCCTCGGAGCTGAGAAACAGATATGCGGAGGTGGTGCCTACTCGCTTTCCGAGGTCTTCGGCGGGGACGTTGAAGGCATCGGTTTCGCTCTGGGCTTTGACAGGATCCTTGTGGCCCTTGGAGATGATCTCGAGGATATCGGGCAACTCAGGACCTTCTACATAATACCAATTGGAACTGCAGGGTCCAGAGAGGCACCCGGGATCGCTGCCCTGATAAGGAATTCTGGGAGCAGATGTCTGCTGGAAACCTCCGAGAGGCCCTTCAAGAAAGCCCTGACCGCGGCCCTCAACTCGGGAGCGGACCTTCTTTTGATACTGGGCGAGGATGAGATCGAAACCGGTTCTGTCACGATAAAGGACCTGAGGACGAAAGAGCAAAGGTCCATCAAGCATTCGGACCTGGCGGCTTTCCTCAAAGACCAATGATGACCAGCGCCTATCACATTTGATACTATTAATGAAAAATATATCAATGGAAAATCCATAAGGACGAGTGTAGATGGAAATAGGTCTATCCAGTATCGAGAGTGTTCGAAAGGAAGGGTGAAACAGGTGAAATGTTCCTTCTGCCCATCGGAACAGGTCAGGGACGAAGAGGTCCCCTTCTGCCAGGATTGTTGGGCTGCCCTTGAAGGAGGGGAGTTCCCGGCTATTGATTTCAAGGATTACTTCTCAGAGGGCCTCGAGCAGAAGCTGAAGGATGTGGATTCCCTCCTCTTCAATATTCCGGAGAACTTCTTCCTGTGGTATCTGAAAGGCCACCTCGAGCATGAACTTGGAGCGACCAAGAAGGCCCTCAATTCGGTCAAGACATCACTCTCCTATAAAGAGGACTACGGCGATCCCTGGATAAGGCTGGGATTGATATTCTCCGATATGCACAAGGATGCGGAGGCCATCGACCATTTTAAGAAAGGACTGAAATATCCTCTCCTAGATCCTTCGAACCTCGTGGACGCCGGCGTTTCCCTCCAGGCTTCAGACCAACCCAAGCTCGCCTCCCAATTACTCCAGAGGGCCTTGGACCTAGTACCGGAGGATGACAGGGCCCTTGTAGCTCTCGGGAAAGTTTTCGTGCACCTGGGTGACCTGAACGAGGCGAGATCTGTACTTCAAAAAGGTATAGAGCTGTATCCGCACAACGAGGAGGTCCTCAGGGGAATGGCGCAGATACTCCTCAAACTGGAGGACCTTGACTCCGCAATGGAGATGTACAGCAGGATACTGGACCAGCATCCGAGGGATTTTGAAGCCCTGCTTGCCAAAGGTGAGATCCACCTCAGAAAGAAGGAACTGTCCCGTTCGATCAAGTCCTACCAGGCGGTGAAGGACCTGGATATTCATATCTCCTGGACGGGCATCCTGAAATTCATCGTGTCGAACCTCACATCGATAATGGAAAGCAACGAGAACTCTCTGTCCTACCGCGATGATCTCAAGAAGGAATACGAGAACATCATGCTTTTCCTTGAGAAGCTGGACGAGAAGGTTCACACGACCCAGGGGTCAGAAGCCCTTTCCGAGATCGAGAACCTGGTCAAGGTCCTTGAGAACATGAAGCTCAACCTGAAGGACCAGGTACGGCAGTACGAGGACCTGCTGGAGAAGTTCAAGGTGGAAGATTCCTTCCACCAGCACCTGAAGATGAAGGTCGCCAACCTGAAGGTATACCTCGAGAACAACAGATTTTTCGACGGGAAGCAGATAGCCCTGGAGCTTTCCCCCTTCCTAACCGATCTCAGGACAAGGGACGCAAAAACCGATACCAGGACCAAACAGAGGATGAGGGAGAAGCTCGGCGAACTCAAGGATATCGGGCGGGAGAACAAGGACATCGCGATAAGGTTCAAGATGGTGGAAGACCTGGAAAAAGAGGGCAATCTTGAAGGTGCTACCTTCATGTTGAAGGAGATAGAAGTATCACTTGAAGAATACTGGCTTGACGAGACCAAGAGATATCATCAGGAAAAGATGGACGAGATGAAGGCCATGGTCGCTCAGGCAAAGGACCAGTTCGACACCTCTGGTCTCAATGAACTCCTAAGGACATTCATGCAAACTGTCGAGGAAGGTCCAAGGGCCATCACCGAAGCATATCAGGAGTTCCTGGAAGCCTACAAGAAGGATTCCTCCGCATACTACCTCAAGGAGACGGAGAGACTTGTCAAGGAAGCAGACCTCAAGGTCCAGCTCATCGAGAAGGATGGGGCAAATGTAGATGAGCTGAGAGGGGATTGCGATAAATTGAAGGGGGAGGTGAAAAAGGGCAAGGAACCCCAGGAACTTTTCACCAAGGCCAACGGTCTTCTGAAGAGGATCGGTTATTACGAAGAGCAGCTCCAGGTATCAAAACTGCGTTTCAAGCTGAGGAACCTGGATACGCTTCTCGGGGAGGTGGATTTCCTGGGGATGGACGAGGAGCTTGCGAGGAATGTCGAACCGGTCAGAAAGGTCATAGAGAGGTCGATTCACCAGGAGAACTACCAGCTCTCCGAGATCCTGACAAAGGAGCTATATGACAACATAGAGAAGATCCTAAGGGACACGTACAGCGACCAGATGAAGGAGCTCCTCAAGACGACCGAAGGCGAGGTCCTCAGGCTGAAGGGGCTCGGAGTAGAGAACACGGAATGGATCAGTTCTATTGAGAATTGCGGTATCATACTGGGAGGCGATCCCAAAGGGAAGATGACCGAGGTCATCAATGATCTTGCCAAGGTGCAAACGGACATCCAAAACTTCATCATGAACAAACTACCGGGGGAGATCGATAAGAAGATCGAGGAATGCCGGTCTCTCCTTGAGGACGGCATCGAATACGGTTTTCCCTTCAGTGGTGAGAAAAGGCAGATGAAGAACCTGGAGAAGGCATCATCCGAGATATCATCACTGGACATCCTAGAGGATTCCTACAAGTTCGAAAGAGAGCTTAACGCCAAGGTCTCCAATCTCCTTGAAAAGAAGGTCTCGGAGATCGCGGGAAGAATCAGGGATGGACTTGATGAGCTTACCAATATAGGCGTGGAGCAGCAGCCCGTGATGGACATCCTCTCCATGACCAACAGGTCCGAGGTCCTCATTGAGACCGTGGAAAAACGCGAAGCATGGGAATTGATAAACAAGGCGCACACACAATTGGCCGAACTCAAGGAGCGAACCTATCTGGACCTGATCGGAAAAAAGATGGAGGAGGTGGAGGAGATGTTCAACCTGGCACAAAGGATGGACATCGATGTAAGGGACCTTGAGAAGGAAAGGGCTGTGATCATGATGGAAAAGGAGCCGGAGCCTGAAAGGGACCTTCGGTTGGCGACCGCCCTGCAGAAAAAGCTGATGTTGGCAATAAAGGACAGTGGTAGGGAGAGGTTCGATGCTTACCGGGAAGGATACAGGGAACTCCTGAAAAGGGCCGAAGGACTTCTACCCGAGGGAATTCCGAACCAGATGAAGGAACATCTGAAGAGAACGGACCTTGCCCTTGACAGCAGCGATCTGGAGGAGATACCTGAACTTCTGGAAGAGACGGGGCGCCTCCTGGATGAAGCCGTTGAGAAGGCCAAGGAGAAGTCCATCCTCAACAGGTGCTCGGACATCATCGAGGAGGCCATGCCGATAGATGATCCCAAGGCGAAGGATATCATCAATAAAGCACAGGAACTGAGTAAGAGGATCCGTTCCGGGGAAATGGATGGATCGGAGGAAGCACTGCACGACCTTCAGGGATCCCTGGCCTCGATAAGGTCGGTAGTCCACATGCAGAAGATAGAGAACGTGCTGACCGAGGTTCAGGAGCTTGGGGACCTCGCCAAGGATGTCCTTGATTTCATCTCGGACAAGAGATATGAAGACAGGATCCATGAGATGAACGATAAAATTTCCGATCTGCTCGACCGGACACCGGCACTTTACAAGGACCCTGATCCGTCCCTCGTGGACGAACTCTCCTATGATATTACTAACCTAAATAACCAGATCATTGACCTGGAGCAGGAATGGAGAGCTAGAAAGAGGATCGACATTCTCGAGGAAATGAAGCTCACAAAGGACAGTGTTTCGGATAAGCTCCTCATCGAGGACATCTCCAATATCAAGCGGCAGTTCGAAGCAGGGGATTGGAACAGGTTCTTCCGTACCTGGGAAAGGATCGAGGGCCACATCAGAAAGATGGAAAAGAGCGGCATCCTGCCCGGAGGAAGCACGAAGATCATTGAGGAAGCCCCGGCATCACCAGGGATCGATATTCTTTCCCGTAAGAAGATCCTCAAGGGTAAGATGAGCAGACCTCCACCCGTGAAAGCTGAGCAGCGGGAGGGGGGAATATCAAAACTCGCCAAGGACATGGCGTATAAGAGACAACTTATCGACGATAAGAAGAAAGATAACGGCACGAAGAAGACCAAGGGCAAGGCCAGTAAAAGCTCCGATAAGCTATCGGATGTGGCCCGATCCATCGCGGGCGCGAGGATAGAGAAGTTGAAGGAGAGCCATTCCAAGGCACTGGAGGAGGATTCCCCCCTATTGGACGGTGGAGCGGGGACGATGATCGAGGACATGCTGGAGATAGATACGTCCATTGAGAAGAAGGAGAAGGTGGATGCGGAGCAGGTCCGCGAAAAACTGATAGCATTCTTCAAGAGGTTCCCCCTGATGATGCAGCTTGAGGAGGTCAAGGTCCATTTCAAGAAAGCGGAGGATCTCCTGAAGAACGGCAAGAAGAAGGAAGCCCTTTTCGAATACAGGGAAGCAATGACAACCGCTATCAAGGTCGGGAAGATCCATATGGAAATGGGGAAGAAACTGGGGACCGTCAGGGCAACTTTGACGAAACTGAAGGATAGCGGATATGAGAACTGGGAGGCAGAGGACCTCTATCAGGAGGCATCGACCCTTTTCAAGGAGGGCGACCTTCTCGGCTGCGCAAGGGCTATCAAATCGATAAGGGACGCCCTGGCAAAGACCGGTTGACCTCAGTCCTCGGCATCGGATATCTTCTTTTGGATGATCTCGAGCCCTTCCTTCAACGTGAACTGACCGGTATAATGCTGGGTCTCGTTGATTATGGTCTTGGGTATGCCCAGGACCCTGTATTGCTCAGCTATGTCCGGGAACTGTATGAGTTCTATCACGCAGGCCTTGACCTTGTCATTGACAAAGCATAGACGATGTGTTATGTCTATGGTGGAATTGATGGAGGGTGCGTTGGGGGTTACAAGGACCTGAATATCCGTCTCCTCAAGCTCCTTTGCTTCATCGACCTCCGCCTCCTCCATGCCATTCTCCCCGCTGGAAAGCATTGCGATCGTTGAAATGAAGCTGGTAAAAATGTTGCCCGCAGGGCAGCCGTAGAACCTTATCCCGTGGTCGTTGCCGTCCTTATCCAAGATGACGAAAGCGGGAAAATGGTCCACGAGGTGTTTCACCTGGTCCTCGGGGTCCCCTTCCTCCTGAACGAACTTTAGGTCTATCAGATCGTACTTTTCCGAAAGCTCGGAAAGCCTGGGTTTGAACTCCTCCAGGTATTCGTTGGGTGCTTGCGACTGATGGACCACGATCGTTACAGGGTCCTTCAGGTCTTCAAGCTGCTTCTGCCAATCATTGTCCTCATCCGAAGGTTGACCTGCCATATCACAGCCTCCTTGGTGATGGGTTTGAATGGGTCCTGATACAAATATCTTATCATGCAAGCGGTTTGATCACAGTTTCAGGATCGATCTCCCTTCCTTGATTATCTGGATACCGTCAATGTAGACGTCCGGCCTGAGGACCATGCCGTCCACATGGATATCGCATTTTACCTCCCCGCCGAAGGTGGAGTTGTCTCCGAAACCGAAGTGAACGGTCCCGAGGGCCTTCTGGTCCTCCAGTATGTTGCCGATGATCTTGGACTGGGGATTCATCCCTATCCCGAACTCGCAGATGGTTCTGGCGCATTTGCCCCGGTCCATGAGGGACATGACCTCCTTGCTCCCGTTTATGTCCGTGACGATCCCGTTCTTCACCTTAAGCTCGATCCTTTCGTTAGCACTTTCCATGAAAGCACCGTCGATGACGATATCTCCGTTCGCAGTTTTTTCCACAGGGGCTATGAACACCTTACCGGCAGGCAGGTTCGTGATCGAGCCTCTGCGATGGCACAATCCGTTATCGTCGAGGATCCAGTTCCTTCTATCGATGGAGAATATGATGTCAGTACCTTCCTTCGACGTGACCTTTACCTCCCTGGCTTTTTGGAATTTTCTGCCGAACTTCTTTATGTTGCGGGCTATCTTCTCGTAATCGGCGAGCAGACCCCCCATCTCGAGCATCTGCATGGTCAATCCAGGCATTGTGGCTATTCTAGCACCCCTGGCAAGGGCGGCCCTGGTCGCATTGGTATAGGTTATCGAATAGGTGGTCGGCGCCATTATGACATCTGCATGGATCATGGCATCCGCGACCAGGGTTGGCGGGTCATCTCCGTGATGGCTGCCTACCGGGATCTCCATCAATATCGGGTCCAATTTCATGGATTCTCCCGCGAGAAAGAATGCCTGGGCAAGCTCAAGGGTATTCCGATCGCAAAGGATCAATACCCTGTCCGAACGTTTCGGGGATAGACAGTTGCTCAATGTCATCTCCGCTTTCTTGATCTTGTCCATGGCCCGGTCTCCTCCATCTGGGCGGGATGCACAGGCAAAAGCCTGACGGGAGGCCCAACAGATTAAACTTTTGGGGTACCTGCCAAGAGGTACTATTACCAAAGGGACTTACACCCTATGCATCCCATTGTTTGAAAAAACGGGAAGTATATCAATTTTTTGATATGGTTCCGTTACCACCCTCTGTTCTGAAGCTGTTTCTCCTCGGGTATATCGGCTACGTTGATCCCGGACATCGGATCCCCGATCCCCTTGGAGACCTTAGCCAAGGTAGCGGGGTCATCGTAATGTGTGACCGCCTCGACTATCGCCTTGGCCATGAACTGGGGTTTCTTCGATTTGAAGATCCCCGATCCAACGAACACACCATCGGATCCGAGCTGCATCATCAAAGCCGCATCCGCGGGTGTTGCGATACCGCCCGCTGCAAAGTTCACAACCGGAAGCCTCTGCAGCTCGGCGACCTCAACGACGAGTTCGTATGGGGCCTCGATCTCCCTGGCGACGGTGAAAAGTTCCTGCTTCGTCTTCTGCTTCAATGACCTGATCGTGCCCATTATGGCGTGCTGGTGCCGGACTGCCTCGATCACGTCCCCCGTCCCGGCCTCGCCCTTTGTACGGATCATTGCGGCTCCCTCGTGTATTCGTCTGAGGGCTTCCCCCAGGTTCCTTGCTCCGCATACGAAAGGTACCTTGAAGTTCTTCTTCTCGATATGATAGTGGGGATCGGCAGGGGTTAGCACCTCCGATTCGTCTATCATGTCGACGCCCAATGATTCAAGGATCTGCGCCTCCACGAAATGCCCGATCCTGGCCTTTGCCATCACAGGTATCGAGACATTATCGATGATCTCTATGATCTTGGTCGGATCGGCCATCCTGGCCACTCCTCCCTGAGCCCTGATATCGGCGGGTACCCTCTCGAGGGCCATCACCGCGACCGCTCCCGCTTCCTCCGCAATATGGGCCTGTTCTGCGTTCGTGACGTCCATGACGACACCGCCCTTCTGCATCTTGGCGAAGCCCCTTTTTAGCAGAACGGTGCCGTGTCTCATCTTTTCAAGATCGAGTTCCCTGGGCATGGTCATACCTCGAATTGGGCCCCTCATACGATATGCATTATTTGAACCTTGTCGGGGGGCACCGTTTTATAGATACCATGGGATTCAACCTTATATGGCCTTTCCCTACTGCTCCAGATGCAAGGGTACGAAGGACCTCTGCGGTCTCGGTCGCTGCCCTCTTCTCGAGAGGGTAAGGGAAAGGGTGAGACCCGTCCAGGCCGTAGGTGATTCCGTCGAGGGACCTTCCCCTCCATCCATCTTTGTGGGGAGGTACGGTTATCCCAGGATAACCGTTGGGCCTCTGACCAGCCCTGTGGACATACCCATACCCGAAAGGCTTGAATCCGGATCGTTCCTCTTCTCGCGGTCCATCGAGGATGTATATTCGATCAGGACCTCGCTGGTCAGGGGAAAGCACAGGCTCGACGTGAGGACATCGAAGGACCCGAGGGCAGTAGGATCGGAGCCCCTCTTCGAGGTCGCAGATTCTATGCCCGTGCGTGGGAGGAAGATCCTCGATTCCGTCCAGGAACTGGCCCTGTCGGCAAGGGCACTGGATACCGAGATGAGGGTGTCTCATTACGGCGAGAAGGGGCTGGAACCACCTAACGTAGATTCAATATCTATGCCCATGGGCCCATCGATCAACGTTTCCAGGGTGGATGTCAACGAGAATCCCAGGGTGCCGAGGCCGGTCGAGCGGATGACAGACGATACGGACATGAAGGCAACTGAGGCTTCTCTGGAGCTCTTCCGGAGCGGGATACCCATAGAGCACCTGGTCAAGCTCTTCAGCGTCGGCCTTCTCGGGGAGGGCAAGAGGCGGAGACTGGTCCCGACGAGGTGGACCATCACGGCTGTGGACGATATTATTTCCAAGGACCTCAAGGAAGAGGTGCAGGACCATCCCGCCCTCGACCGTTACATGCTGTTCTCTTCCGAAAGGTTCGGGAACCATTTCCTGATCGCCCTCTTTCCGCCCCCCTTCCGGTTCGAGATGCTAGAGCAGTGGCAGAACGAATCCCTTTGGGGCCACAGTCCGGTGATAAAGGACCACGAAGGTCCGAGGGGGAGAAAGGACTATGCGGATAATATTACGGGGGCATACTACGCTGCCCGCCTATCCGTCCTGAGATATCTGATGAAGGTAAGAAGGAACGCGGGTTTCACGGTGCTCCGCTGGATCACAGGTGAATACTGGGCCCCCTTGGGAGTCTGGGTGATCCGCGAGACGGTCAGGAAAGCCATGGAAACGGAACCGATCGTTGTAGAGGACATGGGGCAGTTGATCGATCTGGTCGATAAGCGCTCCGGCATCAGGAATTGGAGGTCGCATACAAGATATCTTACGGATGCCAGGTTGACCTCTCTTGATGAGTTCTCCGGGGGGGACTAAAGGGAATCGAGGAAACGGTCGATCTGGGCGAGACCTTCCTTCAGGTTCTCGTAATCACCAGCCACCCCGAGCCTGAAGCCGTTCTCGATATGGAAGAACTCACCGGGTACAACCCTCACCTGGTGTTCGGTGTAGAGCTTCTCGCACGCTTCGACAGAGGGGATATCATGACCGTACCTGAGGAATCCAACAGCGCATCCGTCCGGCTCCGACCAGTGAACATCATTTCTTCCCTTGGCCCATGCGGAAACCAGGTTCAATTTCTCCCTTAATTTGGCGAACTCACCCGGCATAACAGCGTCCCTGCTCCGGAGGAGCCTGTGGGCCACCCTCTCGCCCATATGGAAGACCATGGGGACGGTGTAGATCTTGGTCCTCCTTGCCCTGTTCGCTATCCTCTTCGGAGCCACCATCCATCCCGTTACAAGGCCCCCCGCGCCATAGACCTTTGTGACCGAAGATGTGATTATCGCTTTGTCATAGATCTCGACCATGGAGGGGAACGCGTTCATGAGCTTTCCATCCACCAGATGCATGGCGAAATCCCGGTATACTTCATCCACAAGCACGGGAAGATCGTGATCGGAGAGGAGCTTGGCGATGTCGCGGAGGTCCGGTTCGAAGAGGGCCTTCCCCGAGGGATTGTTCAGGTTCTGCATCACGAACAGGGAAGGTTTCAGGGTCTCGATCTTCTCCCTCAGTTCCCTGAGGTCGAACTTGTACCCGTCGGGTCTGCGTTTTATCGTTTGGACCTCGCAACCAAGTGCCTTCGGGATCTCGAGCAGGGGGGTGTATATAGGTTTCTCGATCAGGACCCTGTCGCCTTTTCGAAGACTTGACAGGAACGCCAAGGTGTTCGCCTCGCTGCAGCCGTTGGTGAGGACCACCCGATCCCTCTCAACATTGTACTGTGAAGCTAGATGATCGAGGAGCCCTCCATCCCCGAGAGGCCCCCCCGCACTGATAAGTCCGGGATCCTTCGCGGCTTCCATGACGCCGGGCCACTGAGGGAGGATATTGCTCCATGCCATGTCGTACCTGGGAGGTGGTCTGTTCACGATATATTCAACGTGCCTGAACTTGGGGAACTCAAGATACATCGGGAGCCTCCGGGGGGTAATCCACCAACAATATGATAAATACATATCTCTATCCGTATCAGGGGGGCCGTTCCCATGAAGGGAAAAAAGAAGGGGACTGACAGGACCTTTGAAGGTCCGGTGCTCAAATCGAACTCCAGGCATTCGTTACTCTGGATGATCATCGTGATGTTCGCGGTCCTTGTGATGCTCCAGGGCTACAGGGATTTCCTGTCCTCTGTCTACTATTACAATCTCGTGGGTCTCGGGGTATCTCCTGTCACGGTCCTCATCCTTCTCTTCCTGGCTGTACTCCTGCTCGGACCATTGGTGAAGGTCCTGGGGTACAGGAACTCCTTCTTCATCCTTGGAACGCTCACGATAGCAGGCAGGCTTCCAATGGGGATGGGGCTCGACAGTCCTCTCCACATGATCTTCTCGGGGATCGCGTTCATCTCGTCGTCGCTGCTTCTGATGCTCCTCCTGGCCCTCCACAGGAGGGAAAGGCAGGTGGACCCGGACGTTTTCTCCTCCCAGTCCCTGGCAGGGGCCTTCGGCCTTGCATTGATGGTGCTTCTGATGCTATCAGCCCTTGGAAGGGGGGTAGACCCCTCCATAGTCCCTGAAGCGGCCGGTTTCATCCTTGCCCCCGCGCTGAGCACGGGCATATGCGGCATTGTTGCTTTTCTCCTGTTCCTTCTGAGGGACAGTCCGGTGTTCAATGAGGAGAGAGGGGGGGAGGGCCGGATCGGGAGCAGGATAACGGGAGGCGGGGCTGATTCTTGGGCGCCGGCACTGGGGCTTGGGGCCTTCATTTATTTCTCCATAGGGATAGTGGCCAATCCCTCCGTGACTGCGGCTTGGGTGGGAACAAGCTTCCAGGGAGCCCTTTCGATGTCCATCGTTTCGGTGGGGCTTTTCCTTCTATCCCTCCTTTCCTCTTCGGGGATACTCCTTGCACTCAGGAGGACCTTTTCGAACCCAAAAGGAGCCATTGTTGGGAACATCCTGCTCATGGCCGCGGGATTGAACCTTTTCTACTTCCATTTCGCAGTTCCGGGTGCATTTCCATTCCAGCCCGTCGTTTTCGTGTGGATCGGCATGGTCGACACCTGGCTGATACTCGATGCTCTTACCGACAGCAAACCCTTCGCAGGGGAGAGCTTGAAGATAGAGCGGAAGGAGGGGTCGAAGATCATCGGATTCCCGAGAAAGAGCAAGGAGAGGGCTTTCCCCGGACATTTCGGGAGGGTCGGGACCGTTGCACTGGGAACCTCTACCCTGATCTTCCTTTTCGTCACGCTGTCCCTCAACTGGTCCTTCATTCCAATGGGTAAAATTCTCAAGGATTCGATCCCGACGTTCATGTTCATAGGCGTGATCATCCTGGCCTTGACGGGATTCTCATGTTCGACAGCCAGGGTTGACGAGCCGGCTGCGAGAATGGTCAAGACGGAGATCGAGCTAAAGAAAGGGTCCCCCACGATCGACGCGGGCAAGGGGACCAGTCACCTGAGGAAGAGGTCCGAGGGATCGCCGAGGATCCGCATACAGCTGATCACGATCGGGGCGTTGACGATCGCCCTTATCGTATTGACGGGGATAATCTCGGTGGCTCAGTATTCGCAGGACATCTCCCAAAAGAACGTCTCCGCGGGTGAGGAGATAAGGATCGCGACCTACAACGTCCATCATGGATATGCGAATGATGGAAGGGTCGATCCTACGGTCCAGTACGAGGTCCTCAAGGACATCGATGCGGATATAATATTCCTTCAGGAAAGCGATTCCCTGCGCTTCACGGAAGGGAACTTCGATCCCGCGTTCTACTACGCATCAAGGTTGAACATGTTCCTCTTCAGGGGTCCAGATCCGGGGACCGGCACCCCTGGGGTCGCCATACTGTCCCGTCTCGAGATGAGGGACCCGAAGGTGCACTTTCTGCCAGCCGACGACATTCCAAGGATCGCCATTGCCGTCACGGTGACGATGGACAACAGGGATGTGAGGCTCGTCGGCCTGCACATGGGGCTCGAGGAGCCGGAAAGGGAAAAACAGCTGGACAGGCTGCAGGAGATATTCCTGAACTATACGATGGATTACGACGGTCTCATAGTCGGAGGGGATCTCAATACCGAACCTTTCGAGCCCATGATGTCGAAGATGAATCCGCGCCTTTTCGGGGAGAACTACCGCAAGACCAATATCACTGGCAACCTGACTGGTCTTTTCCTTGAGAGCGGATGGCACAGCGTGGAACCGGACGAGAGGTATGAGAACGGGATCGGGAACGCCGATATCGATATCAACACATATCCCTCGGTCGATGTGGAGGATGAGAGGACACACATCGATTACGTGCTCTTTGATGATATGTTCGGTCCAAGACGCGCCGAGATCTGGGACGGGAAGGGAGCCTCTGACCACAAACCGGTATTTGCCGATCTCGAGATCCTTCCGGCCGGACAGTAAAGATATTGTGCTGGGGCCACCATGTCGGTCCGGGTGCTTCATTGTCATCTTTCGAGGATATAGATAGGACCATGGAAGGCTACAAGGAAGACGTGATAGGATTTGCCAGGGATATCCTGTCGATCCCGGCCATCGCCCCGGAATCTGACGGGACCGGAGAAATGAAAAAGGCCGAGAGGATCATCCAGCTCGTTGGGAACTGGGGATTTGACTCGATCGAGCGCTACGATGCTCCCGACGACCGTGTCCCGGAAGGAAAAAGACCCAACGTCCTATTACGAATAAATGGAGAGGATCCGGAGCTTCCCCGGGTCTGGACATTCGCACACACGGACGTTGTTCCTCCCGGAGACCTGAGCAAGTGGACCGGGGATCCCTACGCCCTGAGGGTGGAGGGGGACCGATTGATCGCCCGGGGTGTCGAGGACAACGGGCAGGACATGATAGCCGCCCTCTTCGCAGCCCGAGCCATTCTTGCAAGCGGAAGGAGGCCGAGGAGGGACATCAATATCTTCCTGGTCGCTGACGAGGAGGTGGGCTCCTCAAAAGGTATGGTATACCTCCTGAAGGAGCATGAGGACCTCTTCTCGAAGGAGGACCTCTTTATAGTCCCGGACGCGGGGGAACCTGACGGTTCGATGATAGAGGTCGCGGAAAAATCGATCATGTGGGTGAGGGTGAAAACATTTGGAAAGCAGGTCCACGCATCGGTACCGCACAAGGGTATCAATGCAAATCTCGCTGCGATGAGGTTCCTGGTCAGCATCCATGACGAGCTGCAGGAGCGCTATCCCCACGAGGACCTTCTTTACGATTATCCCAGGTCATCATTCGTACCATCCAAGAGGGAGGCGAACGTTCCCAACGTGAACACCATTCCGGGGGAGGATGTCAGCTACATCGACTGCAGGATCATGCCGAACTACCGCGCCCAGGAGGTCCTGGACCTGATAAGACAGAGGGCCGAAGAACATTCGCAGGTGCACGGTGTCAGGATGGAGGTCGATACACTTCAATACGAGCAGGCGGCCCCCCCTACTTCACCTGACCATCCCGTGGTCGGTCTCCTCAAGGACGCCATCGGCGAGGTCTACGGTATTGAGGCAAAACCTCAGGGCATCGGGGGGGGCACCTGTGCGGCGATACTGAGAAGGTCCGGATATCCTGCGGCCGTATGGGGGAAAATGGAGGAGAGCGCACATCAACCGGATGAAACCGCCCTGTTGAGCAACTATATGGGGGATGCGAAGGTCTTCGCCAGGTTGTTCCTGTCCTAGTCCCAGAACCTGTCGTCGCTGGTCAACATCTCGACCACGGGGTTGTCTCCCTCGACATAGATCTGGTCGGAGAGCTCCTCCCTCGAGACCCATTTCAGGTCCTGACAGTCCAGGGGCTCGGGTTCTCCCTCCAGTAATCCGCATTTGAAGAAAAGGATCACAACATGCCTTTTCATTCCTTTTTGGTCGTAGACATGGGAGGCGAAGGTGTAGAGGTCGCCGACCTCGATCCTGATCCCAAGCTCCTCCAGGAGCTCTCTTTCAAGTGAATCCCTCGGATGTTCACCGAAGTCCACTTTGCCTCCCGGGAACTCCCACTTGTCGGGTTCGAACCTCGAATCGGGGAGCCTCTGGGCAATAAGGAGTCTTTCACCCCTTCTTACTAAGGCAGCGGTCACCAGCAAAGGTCGGCTTTCCATGCTTCCCGAATGGACTTTTCGTTCAATAAATGAGCGGTCAGGCCGGAAAACTAGTTATTTCATTTTCTCTATCTGGATGGCAGGAAGATGATGGGGGTTAGATGTGGTAAAGTATTGTATTAAGTGCGGAAATGGTCTGGATTCCAATTATTGCGAGAGATGTCGATCAAAGGTCGAGAAAAGGACAGGCACCAGACTGGGATTGTTCTTCTTTTTCATAACAATGCTCCTGTATTCGATCTCGGCTATCACGATGGTGGTCGTTCTTCTACAGGGTTCAGAGGAGGCGGCACCTTTCGCTGTTGTATCGTTCGTATCATTTTTCATCGCCCCAATCTTCTTCTACCTGGGCTCAGGTGCCATGCTGGCGGGGAGGAACGATCTTGATCGAAAACACAGGATCAGAGCCACCCTTGGAAGCATCATCTACATCCTTTCCCCTCTCCTTGCCCTTCTATATTTCACACTGGGCAAACTCGATTACAGAGGCATCTTCGTTGGCATCGCTGTGGCCCATTCCATCATGGCTCTGACACTTGGAGGTGCCAACTATCTTTTCACCTGTCATCTGACCGAAGGCTACTACTTCAAGGAAGAGAAGGACATGACCCGGAAGCTCATCAGGGGCTCCTACATCTTCCTCGGGATAATAGCAGCCATATACATCTTAGGAAGCATCATTATAATCTATACGAAGAAGATCGAGGACCTAGAGTATTTCGACGAGTTCTTCCACAATTTGATCAATTTCTATGCTTTCTGCATCTTCCTGGTATCGGTATATTTCTTCCTTGCTGCCATGATCTTCATCATCCTGTTCATCGGTATCTCCGGCAAGAACATGAACGAGGAGGGCATGATCATGGGGAGAGCGGATTGGGAATCTCTTCAATACAGGCTCTATCTCGCATCTCTTTCAGACCGGGAGAGATATGGCATCGACCCCTCCTCTGCTCCACAAGAGGATAGAATGGTAGCAACGGAACTGGATATGTAGGTTTGATGACAGGTTAATTAATTATATTCGCAGGAGGTAACCGCACATCGGTGAGTGTTATTTGGAACTGAGACGTGACTTTGCCCGGGAGATATTCTCCGTCATCAGGGAAATAATGGAAAAGGGCAGGCACGCTTCGAGCGCAATAGCCGACTCTTTGTCAAGGAACCCGAAGTGGTCGGACAGACAGAGAGCCCTTTTCTCAAACACCATCTACGACATCATAAGGTACTGGAGGCTTCTGTGGAGCGGCCTCGGCAGGGAGCCAAGCCTCGAGGAGAGGCATCTCTGGCACCTGCTCGGAGCATATCAGCTCAAGAGGGGGGAAAGGATTGATCCAAGGCCCGAATACAGAGGCCTCGGGCCCGAAAGAGTGAAGAAGAGGCTTGAGAGGGGAAAGGGTAACCGGGCCGTGAGGGAATCCGTCCCGGAATGGATGGACCGGCTCGGTGATGATGAACTCGGAGATGATTGGGACGCTGTTCTTCATGCCCTGAACACCTACCCACCGCTTGCTATAAGGGTCAATACGGCAAGGATAGGAAAGAGCGAGCTCAGGAAGAGGTTCAAGGCGAAAGGATACGAAACATCGACGGTGGAATGGGCGCCGGATGCTCTCGTATTCAAGCAGAGGCTCAATGTCTTCCGGACGGATGAGTTCAAGGAGGGGCTCTTCGAGGTCCAGGATCCCGCATCGCAGGCGGTCGCTCCTTTGCTCGATGCCAGGTCGGGGATGAGAGTCCTCGATGCCTGTGCGGGGCAGGGGGGCAAGACGCTGCATCTGAGCAACCTCATGCAGAACAAGGGACAGATACTGGCCCTTGACGATGTACGGTGGAAGCTCAACGAGCTGAGGAAGAGGGCAAGAAGGGCGGGGGTCCAGAACGTTGAAACGAAGCTTGTGGAGGGAACGAAAAGCTACAAGAGGATGAAGCAGACCTTCGACCGCATCCTCATGGACGTTCCCTGTTCGGGGCTCGGTTCCCTCAGGAGGAATCCTGACATCAAGTGGTCCCTGACCCCGAAAACGATAGACAGGCTGCGGAACGTTCAGAGAGAGATCCTATTGGCCTACAGCCCGTTGTTGAAACCGGGGGGCCGCCTTGTCTATGCGACATGCTCGGTGCTTCCGTCGGAGGGGGAGGAGCAGGTCCGGTGGTTCCTCGGTGAGAAGGGGACGGAGTTCAAACTGATCTCCGAAAAGAGGCTAAGACCCGACATCGAGGGGTTCGACGGTTTCTATATGGCGCTGCTCGAGCGCGCCCCATGATCAATCGTCTTTACTCACACCCGAATTCCTTATAAAGAAATAGAGCCCCAGGCAAAGCCCTGCGACCAGTAAGAGCACGAGGATGACGATGATCGCGATAAATGGGGTCGGGGAATTCCCCGAACCTCCGCCGGCCCTGGCTTCGATATCTTCCTCTGATCCGTCCAGATCGTCATCTCCTCCAAACTCCGGCTCGGGTTCGGGCTCTGGCTCAGGTTCCGGTTCGGGCTCCGGTTCAGGTTCCGGCTCGGGTTCGGGCTCCGTTTCCTTTTTCTGGTTCACGACATCAACGTAAACGGTGAAACGGTCCGATGATCGGATCATCCCGAGATCTTCGCATATCTCGGACACTCCAAGGACATCGATCCCGAAGATGTCCAGGTCGGTCCTCCTATCGGTCTCGATGTACAGCTTGGCCTCAACGGTCTCCCCTTCTTCGATCGTCACCGAGTAGTCCGCCAATATCGGTGTTATTCCCTCATCCTGAAGTTCATCGATGTTCTCGATCTCGAGACGGACCCTGTCATTGCCGTTGCCTTCGTTCTCGACGAGTATTGAGATCTCCACGCGATCATCCCTTTCAGCCTCAACGATCGGTTCCTTGGAGCCTAGGTCGAACTGGCTGTACCAATCGACCACTATGATCGCCGTCGCCGGGTCGCATTCGCCCGACAATATGCCCGGGCTATAGGACCACGTCCCGGAAATGACCAGTTCTCCCTTCGTCTTTGATGAGGTCCCGATAGGCACCTGGACAGAAAGTGAGTAGGATCTCATGGTCGTCGATCGGGAGAAGATCAATGCAGGTGGGTTCGATACCGGCCATCCTCCAGCATCCGCCTGCAATTCCACGATAAGATACTGGAAGCTCGGATCCCATGGTATACTTACTTGCACATTGCCCGTGAATGTCACGATCCCGTCCTGTCCTGGTGCCACATAGGCTGTTTGTTTCGGTTGAGCTATCGTTATGGCGATATCAGGTTGTCCCACCGCCTCCGAGGTCCCGGAGAAATTCAGGACAGAAAGGATGGAGAGCGATATCATGGCCGATGTGATCATCAGTGCTTTTACATTCCTCCTCATCCCGTCACCTTACATTAATCGGCATATCCAGTATTAAAATTATCCAGATGAGGGGGCTATCAAGTTCGGGATGTTGGTAAAAAAGCGATAAATCTTAAATGCCACAGAGCAGGTATAGTTGAGGGGAAAAGAAAGGGACCCGGTCCAGAGGGGGAGAGATGGAACGGAGAACGATATCGAAGGTCGCAATGGCCGCCATCATGTCGATGATGCTTGTGTCAGTGATCCTCTTGCTGGTAGCTCCTGCTGATTCGGAGGACACACGGGCTTTGAGCTCCCCACAGTGGTCCACATTCAAGGGTTTCAATGACAGATCCGGAAAGACTGACTACAAGATCGGAAGCAACCAGGGCGAGGTACTCTGGAAGACGAGGACCTCCCCGGTCAAGAACTCCTCCTTGACCATCGGCTCCGATGGGACGCTTTACATCGGGACCGAACACAACCAGGTCTATGCCCTGTCCCAGGAAGGCAGGATCGAATGGACCTATCTTACCGAAGGAGAGGTGCGCTCTTCCCCGACCATCGATGATTACGGTCTCATCTACTTCGGCTCCCTTGATTCCAACCTCTATTGCGTCGATCCCAACGGGGGGCTGGAATGGATGCTATCTCTCGACGGACCCATCAGTGGGACACCCCTGGTGACCTACAACGGGGTTTACATCGGAACGCAGGCAGGGAAGCTTTACTGTATCAACAAGGGAGGGAACATAGTCTGGAACTTCTCCACCAACGGCAGCATAAATTCCTCCCCCGCGTTGTACAACAACGGAAGGATACTCGTAACCTCGAACGACGGGTACATGTACTGCCTGGGGACGGACGGCTCCTTCAACTGGAAATACTGGGTAGGCGACAGGTCGGATTCGACCCCCGCCGTGGGTGAAGAGGGCGGGATCTTCGTCACATCCGATGAGGAGACCCTGCAATTCGTGAATGGACTGGGTGACCAGGTCTGGTCCTATACCATATCCGATACCGGATGGGCCTCACCCTCCTCGTACGAGGATTACCAGGCGGTGATAGGCACTTCCAGCGGTTATATCCACAGGGTCGGGATGTACGGGCACGCAGAATGGAAATACACGGTCTCCAGCCGTGTGACGACCTCCGTTATAGTCTCCGGTGACGGTTTCATTGTCTTCGGGACCCAGAACGGGTATCTCAACTGCATGGATGACAAAGGCTCCATCAAATGGAGGGCGAAGCTTGATTCGAGCGCGGCCTCCACTCCGGCCATCGACGAGCAGGGGGACATCTATATCGCCGACAGTTCCGGCAACATCTACAGGATAGGAACCAGGCCCAGGGATGTACCGTCTCCGCCCAGGGACCTGGAGATCGAGGTGGGCGACCTTTACTGCAAGCTGAGGTGGGAAGAACCTCTCTTTGACGGGAACGAGACCATCGAAGGCTACAGCATCATCAGGCGGGATGAAACGGACGGTGAAGAAGGTCGCATCGGCCATACGGACCGCTACGGACTGGCCTACATGGATATCTTCGTCGAATACTACCACACCTATCATTACACGGTCGTGGCGTTCAACAGCGTCGGAGAATCCATTTCCAGCAATGAGGTGTCAGGGACCCCCTTCGAGGAATTCAGGCTTCCGGGGCCACCCACCCAGGTAAGCCATTCGGTTGATGGCTACCAGGTGACTATCCAATGGGCGCCTCCCGAGGATGAGGGGACCGCGAAGGTCGACCACTACAAGGTCTACAGGTATGACGCCTTCGGGAATGTCGAGAGGGAAACGGTCATTCCCAACGACATGTTCTACTCTGAAGAGGTCCCAGATCTCGACAAGTATTATTACTACAGGGTTACAGCGATAACCGAGGTGGGCGAAGGACCCACATCCAGCATGGCAAGGGTGTTCGTTGTGGACAAGGAGAGGGTCGATTGGGGTTCCCCGTCGTCCCAGGAGCAGGAATCCGATAGCGGGTCAGATGCTTCGGCCATCATCTGCTGCCTTTTCACTCTTTTCGGGGTCGTCGGTGTTCCGATCATCCTGATAATCATAATAACGAGGGCAATGAAGAACGCCGATCAAAAGAAGAAATCCGCTGGTGCGTGGGCCGCCTCGAGATCCTATGAAAAAAGCCCTCCCGTACCATGGCCAGGAGGGGTTGACGCGAGGGGTGGACGATCGACACCAACCACCCTGTCCCGAACCTCGACCTCCGTTGACCCCCAGGAGGAGTCGATCAAGGCGATATCCTGGGATGATAAGACCCCGCCGACAACAACCACCAAGGTGAGGGTGGAACCCAGGAAGGAGCCGCCTCCGGTGGAGATGGTCCTGGGGGAGAAGGAGGTGGTCAAGGCTCAGAGAACGGATGCCGGCTCCGATCTATCGGCATTCGAACGCCCCGCCCCGATGTCGGACCATGACAAGGACGAGTTCATCGTTGAGAGGATAATGGAGCTCCAGGAGATGCTCGACGACGGGGAGATCGATAAGGAGATGTACGAGACACTCAGGAAAAGGCTCGTGAACCAGCTCGACCGTTGATCATGAGCGCCCGAGGGACCTGATCTTTGAATCCATCGATATGTCCTTGTCGAACCTTATATCCACCTTCAGCGACAGCGATATCCTCTGCGACCCCTCTCCGGCAACGGCGTCCACAGCGGCACGGGCAGCCGAGAAGATCTCCTCGAGGGAGCCGGCCTCGATGACCGTACCCATGGGGGTCACCTGATAATTCAGACCCGTTCCCTTGATGGCCTCGACAGCTCTTTTTACGTACCTGGAAAGGGATGGGCCCCTGTCTAAAGGGGAAACTATTAAAAAACCGATGTACATAAAGAACCCGCCGGTGCTATATCCCCCCTATTTATAAAAAGCATTTTATAACAGGGTTCAATAACCGGCCAAGGGGCATGGGACCTCTTATCGGGGAAGCGTCGATGGATAAAGGGAGTTTCAAAGTATCTGCAGAGGTACTGCAAAAGAACGCCATGAAGGCGGCGATCAGGGACCTGAATGCAGAGTTCCAGATGAAGGGGGGCAAGGTCACCCCTTCGAAGAAAGGGGACACCTACCAGCTTTCCCATCCCGATGAGGAATACCTCGAGGAGTTCCGGATAAGGCTCTTGAAGGAACTGGGACTTCTTGAAGAAAAGGACATCCCCAAGGAGCTCAAAGGACCTCAGGCCGCACCTCCGCGCTACGGCGACAAACATATGCTCCGCAGAGGATGGAACGTCCGCAGCGAGAAGGAGATCAAGCAGGGGATCTACGACAAGCATGACAAAATGGTGCCGGAAGGGACCTCGCACATGGAGCTGGAGGAGAGGGGCGCCAGGGAGAACGATAGAAGGGATTGGGGCCCCAGAAGGGATGACCGGGACCATCGGCCTCCCAGAAGGGACGGCAGGTTCCCTCCAAGGGGAGACCATCATGACAGACCCCGCGGCCCCCCCAGGGATCGACATCTCCCGGGACCGGCCTCCGTTCTGAAGGATGAACCGGAGGACGAGGATGAAGGGACCAAATCCTTCGAGGAGAGGTGGGGGGACATAAACGACCTCATGGCGCTCATAGAGGAAGCCCTCAACGAAGGGGCCGTCGATGACGGGATGATCATCAAGCACGCCTACAACAAGGAGCTTCCGGAGGAAGAGATAAAGAAGCTCAAGAAGGTCCTCTGGGACAACAGATGCAGAGGTCAAAGGGATAAATGTCCGCACGGGAAGAAGAAACTCCGCTTCGAGGACCTGATGAAGGTCTGTTCCGGCAAGGTCGAGGGGTGGGAAAAGATCGATTCTCCCTTCGTGAAGTTCCTGGACATCTGGAATCAGAACATGGAGAAGATGTACGGACACTTCGTGGACAGGGAGGTGAAGGTGGAGGGGAAGATCAGCTCCTACAAACCTGTGTACCGGAAAGGACATGAGCACCTCAAGGTCCTCGTCTACGACACCCTGGTGACCCAAATCGGCTCCGAAGTGGAGCCTCAAGAGACCAGGAAGCTCTGGATCAAGATCTCCGTAAAGGAATTCCGGGAGCTTCTCGGTGAAACGAAGATACACATAGACGACAGGATCTCGTTCTCGGGCAAATGCATCTACGACAAGTATTTCCACGACTACTGGGTGATCGATCTCAAGGATATTTCCGTCCTTGAAGAAGGAAACGGCGAGGCTCTCGCACCTCCTGTCCCATGATATCAGATAAGCTCCACCGTGCAGACCCTGTTCTCTCCTTTTTCGACATGGCACAGCCTCAATTCATGATCACCTTCCTTCAGCTCAAGGGCTCCACCATCGGTCGAAACCATAGGCAGGGGCGGGTCCAGGGACATGAATCCCCTTCCGTGGCCGGTTACCTCGAATGATACCAGGAACCTTTCCGAACCGCTCTCCGGGGGCCCTCCTATATTGACCCGTTCCACCTTCGAGCTCCCGAAGTGTGAGATATCGAGATCGATCTCGATCACGCTCCCGTTCCCCCCGTCCATCACTGTTCGCACCATCTCAAGAAAGCCCGCGATCTCCTCTTCCAGGGCCTCCACCGTGATCTTTACGGAAAGCTCGCCATATGCCGAAAATACCAAAGGGACCGATATCGAGGTGACCACGGCAGCGATCAGCAGCCCCATTGAAAGCTCTGCGGCACCAAGCTTGGACGCACTCATTCCCCGCATACCGGGGAATCATCGGCCGCCATCGTATAAAAAATTGAGCCTCACATTATCTCTATGTCGGGTACGATGTCAAGTGAAACATCGTCCCCAAGGACCTCCTTCAGGGTCTCCGGGTCGGGAGACGGCCCTTCGGGAATACTTGGTCTCCTGTTGGACTTGGCGATATATGCACCGTGGAGACCTTCGGTGCCGGGGGCGGAGAACAACGCGAAATGGACCCCCTCGGAGTTACCGAAAGCTGATCCTATCCTTGACCTTACCTCGGTGTTCGTCATCCCTTCCGGGACGATCAGTGAGACAAGTGCCGGAGTGGATATGTCCAATCTCCCGGGGGTATCGGGGAGTTCGATCGGTCCGACCTCGAACGGGCCGCCATCATCCCTCAACGCCTGCCAGGCCATTTGGGGAGCCGGAATACCTTCCCCGCTGGATGATGCCCTGAGAAGATGAGGGACCACAAGGTCCAGACCGAAGGGGTCTTCCTGAGATGATTCGGGGGAGGACCCGCTCAGAAGGATGCAGCCGGGTCTCAGTGGACCGTCGAGGAGCACCGAAGCTATTCTCAACGGATCGACGCCGGATCCCTGAAATCCCTCCTCATGGAGCAGGAAGGTGAAGGACGGCATCCCTACCTTCACGAGCAGTGAAGATATTTCGACGGCCCCTGCGATCCCCGTGGCCCCGTCAGTGGTCGCAAGAACAATGACAAGAGGTCTTCCGAGTACCATGGGAGCGATCCTTTCCATATCGATCCTGAAACACGCCCGGGCAAGGTTCATGTTCCCTCCGGAACCCTCTCCCTTAACAAGGCGGGCTCCAACCGTCACCACATTAAGGTCCCCATAGGACCTTTCGGTCCTCGAATCCGTATCCAGAACGAGGATCTCGGACCCCTTGATAATGTCAGTTCCATGGACGATCCTGGCGGACCTGCCCCCAACAACGACCAGTAGGGGAGACCTCTCCGTAAACGTATCAACACTCACGATGGGGCATTCGTAGTATCAATAGAAATAGGTTTTGAGGGGATCAGATGAGGTCGTTTATCTCGAAGGCCAGCCTGTCCGCCGATGTGAGGCCGACATGCGTTCCTGCCCTCCTCCCGTCGCGATCGAGGATGAAAAGGGTGGGGATCGAGGAGGCCGGGAAGAACGTGTTGAAGTCCATGGTGGACCTTGCGAAGGTCCATTTGGCAGCGGGATAGTCCTCCTTGAAATCCCTGATCTGCGAGAGTGTCTCTGTCAGGTCGGTGTCAACGGATAGGATCACGACATCGTCGGAGGAGAACCTGGACTGGATGTCTATCAGCTCGCTCATCTGTTCCTTGCAGGGCGGGCACCATGTTGCGAACATGTCTATAAGGATCACCTTTCCGCGATACTGCTGAAGGGTGATTATGCCGCTGTCGGTGGATTCGAGACCGATCCTGGCATAGGGCTCGATATTCTCATTGTTGCCAGGATCATCATTGTTCCCGTCCGGTCCGTCCCCATTGTCACCGTCGTCGTTCTGTATCCGGTACAGAACTACGGTGGATATCACCAGGATAAGGATGACGGCTATTACCACGACGGGTGCGAAAGGGAAACGCTCCTTCCTCTCGGTCTCCTTCTTGGACCGCTTCTCGGGCCTGGATCCCTCCGAGCCTTTCGCGTTCCTTGCCTTGACCTTCTCCGAATAGGATTTTCCCATGGGTTTCCATATTCCAAATGGTTCTACATATTGGTTGGGGTGTACATGTTAGGATAATACCCGTTCGTTATCAAAGCACCCTGCGGAACCATCTCTCAAGAATGGAAAGTGGAAGTCTTACCATGGTCGGTCTCCCGTGAGCACAATGGAGGGGGACCTCGCACTGAAGGAGTTCGTGAAGAAGGTCCTCCATCTCTTTAAGGGAAAGGGGCTGGTGGGCTTTGATCGCCCCCCTGCAGGCCGTCAGGGCGATGAGCCTGTCCTTCATAGGTAGGTCCAGGGGTTGGAACTCCATGTCCGGAGGAGAGCAGCCGTCATGGGATTCGTTACCCGACAGGAGGTCCCTCACAACTTCGTGGGCCTCGGTCCGGCCCATGAAATGGGGGAGGCCCCTAATTACGAGGCAGTCATCGCCAAAAGTTTCTATCGAGAATCCGAGCTCCGCGAGGGATCCCCCCATCTGTCCGAACATCGCCATCGATGCAGGCTCGAGCTCCAGATGAACGGGCTCGAGGAGTTCCTGCGTTCCCTGACGGGACCTGTTGAACCTGTTCTTCAGCATTTCCAGCCTGATCCGCTCGTGAGCGGCATGCTGGTCGACAAGCAGAAGGTCCGAACCCAGCTCGCAGAGGATGTAGGACCTGTCCAGCTGCCCGATGATCCTTACCTTAAGGGAGCTCGTGTCCTCAGGCAGGGCAGGCGGAAGTCTCTTGATACCCTCGACGACGGGAACCTCTCTCCAGGGGTCCGCTCCGATCTCCTGCGGTCTGACCTCTCCCTCCATAAGAGGCACCTGGACCGGGGTCCGATCGACCTTGAGTCTGGAACTTTCAACGGGTCCGTCCAGGAAGGGGACCTTCCTTTTGACCTCCTCGATCCTGGACCGCTTGCGGCCCTGCTTCTTCGTGGATGAGAAAAGAGCCCTTGAAACCGCTGATTCCAGGCAGTTCAGGACAGCTCCCTCGTTCCCGAACTTGACGATATCCTTGGTCGGATGGACGTTCACGTCCAGCTGGTCCTTGGATATTTCGAGCATCACGACGGCCAACGGGAAACGGCCCTTCATCAGCCTGGAACCGTATCCTCTCCTTATCGCCTCAACAAGGGAGCGGTTCCTGATCACCCTTCCATGGATCGACAGGGTTATTCCAGCCGAGTTGGAACGGGTATCCCACGGAAGGGACACAAGACCTTCGATCCTGACAGGGCCGTTATCATCGGAGATCTGCAGCATCGAGCGGGCCGTTTTCATACCGAGTATCGATGCGACCCTCTCTCGGATGTCCTTCGTGGGGGGGCTGTTCAATCTTTCCTCGCCCTCGACCTCGAGACGGATCCCCACTTCCGGGTGGACCATCATCAATCTCGAAACGAGGTCTATGCACCTTGCCCGTTCGGCGTTGACCGAGCGGAGGAACTTCTTCCTTGCAGGCACGTTCTCGAAGAGCTCCGTTACCGAGATCTTCGTTCCTGCTGGACAACCGACGGGTTCGAGTACGAGCATCCTTCCTCCGGAGACCACGGCCTTCATCCCGGTCTCATCGTGGGAAGCGACCTCCCTCGAGACCATCTCAACATTCGAGACTGCGGCTATGGAGGCAAGGGCCTCCCCCCTGAAACCGAGGGTCTCGAGACCCCCAAGGTCGTCTATGTTGGTGATCTTCGATGTCGAGTGCCTGGTGAAAGCGACCTCGACGTCCTCTCTGGCCATCCCGCCCCCGTCATCGATGACGGTGATCCGCTTCAGGCCGCCGCCCTCTATCTGGACCTTGATGTTCCTCGAACCCGCGTCAATGGAGTTCTCGATGAGCTCCTTGATCACGGAGGACGGTGATTCCACGACCTCACCGGCTGCTATCTTGTTGACCGTCGCCTGGTCGAGAACACGTATCCTTCTGGGCATCCCTTGGTGAAGGAAGGCGGAAATATTAAGGATTTCCAGTGTCTAGCCGCCGCATCCATGATCCCCGACCAGGAAAGAGACCCGGAACACATCATCGGTCTCGAGGAGCTTTCACCCCGGGTTGCGGCCCATATGAAGAAAAAAGGCATAAAGGAGGCCACGGGGCCTCAGAGACTTGCCCTGGGGCCGATATCCGAGGGAAAGGATGTCCTTTTGATCGCTCCCACGGGTTACGGAAAGACCGAGGCCACCTTCGCCCCACTTCTGGACAGGTTGAGGGATAACCCCCCAAAGGGCATCGGTATACTGTATATCGCCCCCCTAAGGGCCCTGAACCGCGACATATGGGAAAGGATCAAGCACTGGTGCGAGGACCTCGGACTCACCATCGGCGTCAGGCACTCGGACACCAGCCAGTCGGAAAGGACAAGGATGTCAAGAAAGCCTCCTGACGTTCTCGTCACGACACCCGAGACCCTGCAGATAATGTTCACCGGAAAGAGGCTCAGAAAGGGGCTCGAGACCGTCACATCCGTAATCTTCGACGAGATCCACGAGCTCTACGGGGATGAGAGGGGGGCGCAGCTCGATCTCGCACTCTCAAGGCTGGATTCCGTTGCAGGACGAAAGGTCCAGAGGATCGGGTTATCCGCGACCATCTCCAACGCAAGGGAGGTCGCATCGTTCCTCGGCGGCCGGGACCGGGAGGTCGTCGTCATCAAAGGCCAGTGGTCCAAGGAATACTCTTTCCTTGTTGAGTCGCCCAGGACCTCGGAAGAGGACAAGGAGATCGCCAAGGACCTGGGGTGCACTCCCAAGATAGCCGCGGTTGTTAGAAGGATACGGGAACTCCTTGAAGAGGTCAGGTCCGCTCTCATATTCGTCAATTCCAGGGACCTTGCCGAGGCTTTGACCACAAGGCTCAAGGCCTACGACCCGGACCTGCCTGTCGGCATCCATCACGGCTCCCTTTCGAAGGAAGCAAGGGAGGATATGGAGCACCGTTTCAAGGAAGGGGAGATCAAGGCCCTGGTCTGCACCTCATCGATGGAGCTGGGAATGGACATCGGGGCCGTGGACCTCGTGATCCAGTTCAAATCCCCCAAGGAAGTGTCAAGGCTATTACAGAGGGGGGGAAGGGCCGGACATCAGGTCGGGGGCGTCTCCCGCTGCGTTATCCTGGCCACGGAGACCGACGATGTAATAGAATCCGGGGTCATCGCCTACCTTGCTCTTGGAAGAAAGCTCGAGAAGGTCTGGGCAAGGAAACGGATACTCTCCGTTCTTGCTAATCAAGTGCTTTCCATCGCAGTCTCCGAGAAGGACTTCTCCATCGATGAGATGACGGAGATCGCCTCGAGGACCTACACGTTCTCCGGGATCACCAGGGATGAGGTACTTGAGGTAGTTCGCTTCCTCAATGATTCGAAGGTCCTCTTCTATGACGAAGAGGAAGGTATGTTCCACGGGGGGAAGAGGTCGCGTGAGTATTTCTACGACAACATTTCGATGATACCGGATGAGAGGGTGATGCTGATCAGGGACCTCTCGACGAGATCGATAATCGGGTCCCTGGACATGGATTTCGTACTCTCCAACCTCGAGCCCTATGCCAAGTTCATAGTAAGAGGCCAGCCGTGGCGGGTCGTCGATATAGGCGATGAGGAGATCACGGTGGAGCCGGTCACGGACCTTGGACCCGTCCCTGCGTGGTCGGGTTCCGACATACCGGTCCCCTGGGAGGTGGCGAGGGAAGTGGCGGTGGTCAGGAAGGAGACCGTCAGATGGTTGAAGGGAGAGGCAAAGAAGGCCAAGGCCCTTGAAAGACTTCCTCTGACCGACGAGGCAAGGGAAATGGTCGTGGACCAGTTCACGGAGATGGTTGAGGAGGATTTCGTGACCCCTGACCTCGATACGGCCACGATCGAGATAGGCATGGAGGGGGTCGTTATCGGGTTATGCGGAGGGACCAGGGCCAATGAGACCATCGGGAGGATAGTGGCGTCATTGATCATGGCGAGGCACGGCGGGACCGTGATCGTTGATTACGATCCGTACAGGATCCTTCTGATGGGAGACCTGAGATTGAAGGCTCCCGATATCGAGTGGGCCCTCAGGCAGGCACCCATTTCCGATATGGAGAACATGGTCCCTGTCCTGCTTCGGAACTCTCCGCTACTCCGGTGGCAGATGATGCATGTTGCAAAGAAGTTCGGTGTGATGGGATCGAAGGTCGATCCGGCGAAGTTCCCCCTGAAACGTCTGATGGCAAGGTGGAGGGACACCATCATCATGAGGGAAGCTACTGCGAAGATCATGCATGAGAGGATGGACACGCACCATGCTTCCAGGCTTCTCCGGGACATGCTGACCGGGAAGATGGATATCCGGACACAGAGGATATCTCCCCTCTCAATGTCGGGATCGAGGGTCCGAAGCGAGTTCATGTCCTCCGAAGGGGCCGGGAAAGAGGTCATCAACACGGTGATGGACCGCTTGATGACCACAGCGGTGAGGTTGACCTGCATGAGCTGCGGGGCAACTCTCCGGGCGACCGCTGAGAGGGCGAAGACCATTGTCGGCTGTCACAAATGCGGTTCGAGGATGCTCGCACCGCTTCCCACCGGGGACCTGCAGACGAAGATGGCCGTCGAGAAGGGACTTGCGAAGAGGAGGCTGACGGGTGAGGACAAGAAAAGGTTCCAGGCCGCAGCAATGGCCGCTCATCTCTTTTCTTCCTACGGGTACAGGGCAGTTCTCTGCATGGCGGCAAGAGGTGTGGGACCGAAGACCGCGGGGAGGATACTCGAAGTGATCTACGACAGCGACGAGGAGCTCGTCAGGAGGATCTTCGCGGACGAGGTGAAGTTCGCCCGGACCAGAAGGTTCTGGGATTGAGCGGTCTGTGGATGTTTTTAATAATGATGGGGCATTAGCGGGATTGGATGGATCCCATCATCATAGGTGAACTGGCAGCTCTCGCGACGTCCGCCCTCTGGGCGTCTTCCTCCACTTTCTTCACGCTTGGAGGGAAGAGGCAAAGCCCCCAGATGATGAACAGATGGAGGCTTCTCGGAGCGGTCCTTCTCCTGGGTCTCTTTCATGTTATAATTCTGGGAACGATATTTCCCAATGAGGACCTTCTGGTCTGGCTCATCCTCGCTCTCTCCGGGATAATCGGTCTTTCCGTTGGTGACGGTTTCCTGTTCTGGGCATATGTCAAGATAGGTCCGAGGGTCTCGATGCTTGTGATGTCCATGACCCCCGTCGTCACGACAGGGGCGGCATGGGTATTGATGGGAGAGACGCTTTCCTGGTTGAAGCTGGTTTCCATAGGGGTGACGCTTTCCGGAATTGCATGGGTCGTGACCGATAAGAGGAACGGCATGGATGGGTTGGAGAACCGATCCCCGTTCAGGATGAGCTGGTTCGGACTTGCGCTTGCTTTCGGAGGAATGATGGGACAGGCGATACAGCTGCTCCTTGCCAAGGATGCCATGTCCAGGATGCTGAGCGACAATCCGCCGCTGACCGCCACCTATATCCGCATCTTCTGGGGGGCTGTTTCGATATGGATAGCGACCTTCATACTCGGAAGGGCGGGAAGGTCGGTGAAGGCCTTCAGGGATAGACGGTTCGTGATATGGATAAGCCTCGCCACGGTCTTCGGACCTTTCCTTGGCATATGGGCCTCGTTCATCGCGATAGACTATGCACCTATCGGGATCGCCAGCACCCTCATGGCGCTTCCACCGCTGATAATGATACCTGTCTCCCGCTATGTTTTCCAGGAAAGGATCACGTATCGCTCGATCATCGGGACCGTGATAGCTCTGGTCGGAGTGGCGGGATTGTTCCTTTTCTGATGGGACATTATGTGATATCGATCTGAACGGTCCTTTCAAACGAGTTGGCTGAAATGGATCTTTTTTAAAGTCTCATCATTTTCCAACTCGACCTTGACCTTGAAAGCATAGGAGTTGCTCTCATCGGCCCTTTTCTTTAAAAGGGATAGCTTCCTCTTGATCTCCTCTGTCTCTGAATCTTCCTTGGAATTCAGCATAATATGGACGAGTATCTTATCGACACCTTTGACGGCCTTGAAGTCAACCGGATCTTCCCTGTTGCGGTTCTCGAACAGTACCTTCCAACCATCTTCCGTCAATCTATTCTTTACAGCGGTCCTTCCAGCCAAATGCAATTTTTCACTCTTTGAAATCATGATATTTCCTCAGATCCCGCTTTCCTATAGGATTATTTTATTAATATATTTCGATTGATAAATTAAATATTTTTGATGATTTTTAAAATATTTATTATATTAAATTAAATAGTAGGAATATGCTGTCTTTCAGCATTATCTGAAATTTAATTGCGACCCATTTACCTCTCACCGAGGGTCCGAGAGGCTGCCCATGAAGAGGATGTTGCCCGTATCCTTTTGCTGGATCAGGAAGAGGAACGGGTGGTCCGCTGTGAAATA
>JBLIRH010000022.1:0-31525 GCA_049472215.1 Thermoplasmatota archaeon
CAAAAGGATATCAGTGGCGGCATCGATATCGTATATGTTGTTGTAAGAAAGCTCCTTTCCCCAGATCACTCGGGAATTGGCAAGGGATATGCCTCTGTATCCCGGTTCCCTGAAATAGGATCCCTTCTGATGGGGATTCTCGCCGTACCTGGCATCCATGACCTTCTCGAACCTGAACCTCAGCGAGGGGCCCCACGGTTCTTCTGGTGAGAATCTGCCCCTGAGCCATTCCCCGATCGCAATATCATAGGAAGAGGTAAGCATGAAGGCCTTTACTGCAAGATCGCGCCTCATTCCGTCCGGAACATCTCCGTCCATTCTTAACACATCAAGTACGCTTCCGTAATCAGTGGGATCCACGATGACCACAACATCCTCATGGTTCTTGGCGGCCGCCCTGATGAGCGAAGGGCCGCCGATGTCAATGTTCTCAATGGCAACATCAAGGGAAACATCATCGGTCTCAGTGGTCCTCTCAAAAGGATAGAGGTTGACAACCACCATGTCAATGGAAGGTATGGAATGCTCCTCCATCTGCTCAATATGCTCGTCAATCCGCCTCCTAGCAAGTATACCGCCGCAAACAACTGGATGAAGGGTCTTGACCCTGCCGTCAAGGATCTCCGGAAAACCGGTGATATCTTCCACTTTCTTGCAGGGTATATCGTGTTTGGAAAGGAATTTATGGGTTCCACCGGAGGAAATTATCGATATACCAAGTTCAACCAGACCCCTCGCGAGCGAATCCGCACCTGATTTGTCCGATACGGATATCAGCGCATTTTTTATCTTTCGGGACATACCGTTTCCAAGGTAATCATTGGATTGGTAAATAATATTTCGCTGGGAGCTCCAAACCTTTGAAGCGAGCTTATATTGTCAATGTTCATCTCCCTGTATATATCTCTCCAGGTCGCTCAGACCTTGAGGCCTTCCTTAATGAATGTGACCTCCCTCAGCTTGGAGGAGGTTCTATTGAGATAATGAAGAGCTCGAATATCTCTGAAAAGGACGCCTGCCTTGTTCAGGAGCTCTATGGCCGTATCCACCTCCATCTGCTGGAACATTATCAGACCGTAATGGAAATACGAGAGCGCCAGTTGGAAAGGAACCTGATAGGACTCCAGAAGTCCTATGGATGATTCCATGCTCTGAACCGCGGAATCGAAATCCCTCTTCCTGGCCTGGTAGATTCCAAGGATCCTGAATTTCAATGCCTGCAGAAGGGGGTCCCTTGATTGACCATCTTCCTCCTCTATCAATTTCATGCTCTCCTCGACCTTTTCTAACTCTCCGCACTCCAACATTAGGTCAATACAGAGCAGGACCACCTCATCCGCCTTCCCGGGGGTGGTGTTCTTGATAACGATTGAAAGAGCCAGATCGGAATACCTGAGTGCATCTGCCACCTCTCCGAGCTTGAGTAGGACATTTGCCATCTTGACGTAAGCAAGGGCCACCTGGAGGAGCAGTTTCCTCTCCTCTCCCTTCTTTATCGCAAGTTTGAAATAAGTAAGGGCCTGGTTGAAATCACCCCTCTGGAAGTAGATCTCCCCCATATCGATCATCGCCCTTACATGGATATCTCCAAGTCTGTCATGCGGGAACTCCATGTACTTGATGTAGCATTCCAAGGATCTGTGGTAGTCCCCCTTCAGAAGATATATAGTTCCCAGTCCCTTGAATGCTTTGGCTATCTCGGCCTGATCATCCTCCTGCTTGGAGATATGAAGGGACCGGAGGTAGAGGTCGATGGTCTGATCCCAATCCAGAAGCTCTAGCTTGAGGTCCCCCATCCTCCTGTATGAGGTGGAAAGACCGAAGGGTATGTGCCTTTCCTCGGATATCCTTACCGCGTTCTCATAACTATCGATGGCATCTTCTATCTCTCCCTTGGCCCCGTGAATATCGCCTTGCATCTGATAGGCCTTGATCCGATGGATCATGTTCTCATTGTTATCCTCCAGGGAATTCAGGCATTTCAGCGCCTTGCCCAAACCTTCCAGGGCTTCTTCGTGGGCGTTGCTCTCAAGGTCGATCTTGGCTGTTTCCAATAGCGCTCCGACCGCTTTATCCAACATCCCACCGTAGAGATAATGATCAGACAGCAGAGAGATCGGGATATCATCTCCCTTTTCGAGGCGGCTCTCCAGTATTCGGGCTGCTTCCGTATGGTATTCCTTCCTTCTTCCCGGATCTATCTGATCATAGACGGATTCCCTTACCTTTGTATGCTCGAAGCAGAAATCCTCATCCCTTTCCTTCAAGAACTTCAGCTCGATCAGATTATCTATTATGTCCAGCAGGCTGCCTTCATCCATCACGAGAATGGAGCCTAGACCTTCAAGAGTTATCATCTCCCTCATCACGGCTGATAGTTCCAGGACCTCCCGCTCCTTTTCCGATAGAGAGTTCAACCTTCTGGAAATAAGCGAACCGGCGGTTGGAGGTTGGATTTCCACCTCCAACTTCGAAACATCCTCGTAGGATTCCACCTTGGAAAGCTCGATAATGAAAAGTGGATTGCCCTGGGAGCCTTTCCAGATCTTATCGGCGAACTCGGGGGAGCTGCCCTTGTCCAAGGTGTCGATCATCCGGTAGGTCTCCTCCTTGGAAAACCTTTGAAGCTTCATCGTCTCGAAAAGGTGCTCCCTGGACATTCTCTGAAGGGCTTCCCTCAAAGCAGCTTCCATCTGATCATCCTCCTCGAGATGATATTCCTCGGACCGGTAAGAGCCAAGGATCAGCATTTTCTCCTCCTTTGCGAACCTTGCAAGGAACTGCAGCAGGTTGAAGGTGGTCTTGTCTCCCCACTGCAGATCTTCAACCGTCATTAGGACTGGAGACCTTGCGGAAAGTTCCCTGAAGAAGGACAACAGGAGCTCATACGTTGAGAAGGATTGGCCCATATCCTCATGATGTTCGGATCCATTCTCCCTCAGTTCCTCGTCCTGATCCCTGAAACTCTCTGGCTCTAATAGAGGAAGTCCTTCCTGCAGGATACCTTTCTTCCTAATTCTCCTGACCAGGAACACACCGCCGTTGGTTCGGGAAAGGGAGCTCGATATCTTGATCAGATTCCGTATCTTCACTTCTGGATTGTGTTTGGAGACCTCATTGAGGCAATTGAAGAACACAGCGCAATGCTTGTAAGTTTCAAATGCATCTTTTATTCTTCTTGCGATGTTCTCTATCCTCTTGGGGTGAAGTTCCGGGGCATCACCCGTTCCAACACTCATTATGCTGATGCCTTTCTTCTTCCACTTCTCAGTGTCCTTCCCGGGAAACGAACCGATGATCAGGGTTCTGTAACCCCTATCCACCATGAAATCAATAACCTCGCTTTCCTTCTTCTTCGTGTAGAGATATCCGCCCACGGGTTCGCTTCTCGGAAACAAGAACTTTCCAAGCTCAGCCTTGTGTTTGCTTATTATATCGAGATTCTTCTCGAAGGCGGAAAATAGAGAATCGATGTCTCCGGTCTCCGTGGGGTCCTGTGTGATGCCGAAGAAGCCCCTCAGCATCTCCTTGAACGGCAGGAGTGGAGATCTTCTGTAATCCAGGCATTTTCCACTAAGGAGGTTGAAACCTCGTTCCTCTGCATCAGCGGAAATCTCCTGGATAAAACGGGTTTTCCCTATGCCCGCTTCCCCTTCAACAAGGATCATCCCTCCTTTACCGGTAAGTGTTCTATCCAGCTCTCCCCGGAGTTTGCCAATCAGGTCCTTTCTTCCTATGAAGGGCGTTGCATCGGTTGAAGGAACACTTGCTCTGGAAGGGTTCATTCCACCGCCTTATGAACCCCGGTACTTAATAATCCTATCTGCATCATTTTCCAATTTGTAAGGCTTCAACATTTAAATACAATGATTGAATAGGGCAGATACCGCATTCTATCCCGGCTTGGCTTAGTCTGGCTAGAGCGGGGGACTGTAGTTGGTTGCCCGGGGAGCACTGCTCTCCGTTTCCCCGCAGACATCCTTAGATCCCCGGTTCAAATCCGGGAGCCGGGACCATTTTTACTGTCATTTTATTCTAATTTAGGTCTGTTTTCAGGCTCCTGCTTTAATTATCTATAAATTGTAGGTTAGCTAAAAACCTTGAAATTGTCTTAACAGTTGGTTTTTAGCGCTATCCGGGAGCCGGGCGAGATCGTTTAATAATTATTTTCGAGTAACTATCTTGATCTCAACAATGAATAAGCCGGGACCATTTTTACTTTATTTATGTTCAATTTTAGACCATATTAAGGCTCCCGATATAATTATTAATATATTGTGGGTGAGCACAAAATCTTACCATCAATGTATCAACTGATCTTGTGCGACGGTCCGGGAGCCGGGCGAGATCAACTTCAAGTTATCCTCAAGTTGTCAGTTCCACTTCACCGACTGGTTCCCTGTAGTTCAGATAAAAGAGACAGAACCAGCTTCCCTCAACGATCTCCCCTTCCTCCTTGATATTGAAATTATCATTGGGGTCCATCGATGTCAATGCGGGGGTGTCAACAAACCTAACGGTGGCATTTCGAGGGACAAGGATAATGTCCGATACAGAACCTTCCTCCAACGTGTCGCCATTTGCATTCTCTACCCTGAATGAGAAATTGGCAATAAACTCCTGTGATGAAATATCCCTTACCACGACAACGAAATGCGCTTCCAAGGGGGGTAGGGCGTCCTGATACTGGCAATCTAGTGAGACCTCTGGAGCAGATTCGGTCTCGTTAACAACTATCGTTACCTTTACTATGTCCGTATCCCAGAGCGTATCCGGAGAATTGTATGGTCCGTCCGTGACGTTCAGGGTGACAATATAGGTGATCGTCTCGAATGCGAGGGGATAGATATATGAGATGTTCTCTCCGACGATGTCCTTGTCATTGTCCCTGATCCCGTCACTGTTGCTGTCAACCCCTGCATCCAGGTCCCAGAAGAAGAAGAGGTCGTCCCCGTCCTTGTCAGTGGACCGCTCACCGCTCAGAAAGAACTCCTCCCCCGATCCGATCGAGATATCGTAACCCGCATCCGCCTCGGGGGCGTGGTTAAGGTCCTCATCCCCATTTTCGTCATTTCCCCCCTCATCCCCCCTGAAGAAGATGAAGTAACCGATAATTCCAAGGACAATGATCGCTACCACCACCCCGACGATCAAAGCATCCCTTTTTCTGATCCCTTTGACCATGCTGAACTAACCTCGTCCCTGTATATTTAGACTTTCGGAAAAGTAACCGGGCTTTGACGGTAAATATCAATTGGACCGATCGTACAACCGACAACCTAGATCCATTATTGAACAAAATGTCAAGATCGGAGCCCCTGGTGTTCACCCCGGGGCTCCGTGATCCGATATGGAGGCGAAGCCTCACTTCTTCATTATCTTCATCCAGCCCTTGGACTCGTAGATCGCGAGGCCCCTGGTGCTGAGTGCGGATTCGAAGTCACCCCAGCTGATGACCTCCAACCTCTTGTTGTTGCCCTTTGTGAACTGGACCCCTGCAGTGCCGACGACCCTGCCGGGTTTGAGGTTCTTCTTAGCCGCAATATCCTTTGCCTTCATCATGTCTATCTTGCTCATTGCCATTTTTCCATCCTCCGCAGAGGGTAGCTAGTTCCCCTACCCAGTCTCCTGTATCGACCCCTGGCTATTTAAACATATTCCTTCTGGCCTTCCAATTTTACGGATTTTCCAGTGAATGTTAAGAAAAATTAATTTCTCATCCATTTGTAGGCCCTCAAGACCAGTAGGTTGCATCTGATCAGGAAAGCCATGCTTTTTTATTATGTCCAACAGGCACTTTTTTCGCTTATAGGTGGTCCGGTCAGACTATTATTTTCATTTTATCCGAATTTCTTACAATTTACGGTAATTATGTTAATGCTGTGGAAGGATCAAGTCATTACAATAGCCCTCCGGCACCATATACTCATTTTTGGTCGGGTGAACAGATGCGAAAAGGTAAAAGTAAGGTATCGTGCTTCCACAGTATCGGAGGAGCAACGATGAAAGCATTGGTCCTTGCAGCAGGTCAGGGGGTCAGAATGGGCCCGCTTACGGAGAACAGGCCCAAACCCATGCTTCCCGTCGCGGGAAGGCCATTCCTCGAGCATACCATCATAGCCTTGAAGGAAGCGGGTATTGAGGAGATATTCATCTTGACAGGGTATCATGGTAACGCCATCAAGGACCACTTTCAGGATGGAAAGGAGCTGGGCGTGAGGATCTCCTATTTGGTCCAGCCGAAAAGATTGGGAACAGCCCATGCTGTGTCAATGGCCCGGAAGTTCATTGATGAGCCATTCCTTTGCCTCAACGGGGACGTGATCGTTACCTCTTCCCTGCTCAAGGGTCTGATATCAAAGTTCGAGGAGACCTCCAATAATGTTATGACCCTGGTCGAGGTGGCGGACACTTCCCGGTTCGGCCTCGTCACGATCAAGAACGATGTGGTTGAGGATATCGTGGAGAAGTCCGGGGTTCAAAAGAAGGGTCTCATAAACGGAGGCATCTATTTGTTTGGACCAGGTATCTTCGATGCCATTGAAAAGACCCCTGTTTCGCCAAGAGGAGAATACGAGATCACGAACTCCATCGGCATCATCATGGAAAAAGAGCCCGTAAGGGCCTATGTTCCGCGCGAGAAATGGGTGGACATCGGCTCACCATGGGACCTCCTCAATGCCCATGAGATCTATATGGGAAGCATCAGAACGGACATCCAGGGCAAGGTAGAGGAGAACGTTCAACTTCATGGTGAGGTCGTGGTCAGAAAAGGTGCCGTGATAAAATCCGGCACCTATATCGAGGGCAACGTGATCATCGACGAGGATGCGGTGATCGGACCGAATTCCTACATCAGAGGGAATACTTACATCGGGAAGGGTTCGAAGGTGGGAGCGGCCTCCGAGGTGAAGAACTCCATAATAATGGACAACAGCCATATTCCCCACCACAACTACGTGGGGGATTCGATCATCGGCTCAGGATGCAATTTCGGTTCAGGGACGAAGGTGGCCAATCTGAGGCTGGATGACGGCCCCGTACCGGTAACCCTCAAGGGAAAGAAGGTCAGCTCGGGGAGGCGCAAGCTTGGTGTAATAATCGGTGATGACGTCAAGACGGGGATCAATTCCACTCTGGATGCCGGCAGCATGATATATTCTGGAACCAGGATCGGACCGGGTGCGCACGCGGCTGGAACGATCGGGAACAATTCCCGGATACATTGACGGTGGAATGATGAAGGTCCTTCTGGTCTCCTCCGAGGATCCCGCCTCCCTGAATATCAGGGACCGTCTGATGGAGGAGGCAGATTGGGAGCGGATAGGTGACTTTTTTGGATCCGAAGTCCTGCACCATGGTAACCTTCTGATGTTTCAGAAGGAAGGGACCCATCTTTATTTCGAGAATGTGGACATGGAGATCGCCGGATACCTGTCAACTGAACTCCCGGAACATAGGGTTGACAACTCTCCCTTCCCACTCGAGCTTCTTGTTTTCCTGAGCAGGCACAGGTCGGAAAAGGACGTAAGGTCCTTGACGGTCCACCCCCCGGGCAACTTCCTGAATGCGGATTTCGGAGGAGAGTCCGGCAGGCTACCTCCATCTTCCCCGTATGAAATGACGGCAGCGTTGAGAGCTCTTTACAGGGAAAAGAAAGCTCTGGGTCTGACCGATCAGACAACTTATGAGGTCACACATCACGGACCGCTCGTCTCGTCACCTTCATTTTTCATTGAGATAGGTTCCGACGCATCCAGGTGGGAGATCCCTGATCTGGGTAGAGCGATAGCAAGGGCCCTGCTTTCGGAGGATCTCCTTGATCCTCCAAGGGACCTTCCGGCCGCGATCGGTATTGGCGGGGGACATTATGCGCCAAGGTTCACGGATAGGGCCATGAGGGGGAAGTTCGCCTTCGGCCATATGATACCGGATTACATCCTGAACAATTCGAATGATCTGCGGACCACGATCAAGATGGCACTTGAAGCGACAAAGGGGGCAAAAGTGGCGTTCATACACAGGTCCCGGACCAACGAGGATTCCCTGAAAGGGGTGTATGATATCCTGGAAGACGTGGATGTCAAGGCTGTCTGAGCGATCGGACCGATTGCTCCGCCATTTGATTCTTGCTCCATCACGTTGTAGATAAATTTTTAATAATAATGCATGGCCAGACATTCGGAGGTACTCTGATAGAACGGGTATATCCTCTCTTTCCGATATTAATGCAATTCCCGGGGCCAGTCCTTGGGAAGGGAGGAGTGATCACCCATGATGAGGACCGTCTTCTTCATGACCGGTATGGTAATTGCAATATCATTCTCCATGGTCGCCGAGGCCACGATGGCTTCCGATGATGTTCCATTGCTCGACGCACCACCGGACCTGGAGCAGAAAAGGACCAGCGACCAAAACTCCGCCGTTGACATATGCCCCGGTTCGGATGATACCATCACATGGGATCAGGTTTTCGAGAACCTCTCCCTTCCAGCCGAGAACGCTCCGTTGTATCTCAAGATACCGACCTATGACGGAAGCGGTCAATGTGTACATCCGGATATCATGGTTTTCCCTGAGGCCTGGAACGGGTACAGGTACTGGATGGCGATGACACCATACCCGAACAGCAACGACAGGTACGAGAATCCCTCGATCGTGGCCTCGAACGATAATATCAACTGGACGGATCCCGTGCAGAATCCCTTGATCGGTCAGCCGTCGGGAACCCATAATTCGGATACCGAATGGATCTTTGTTAAGGGGGAGGAAAGGGTCCACCTTATGTATAGAAAGGGTGAATGGGAGCTTTTCGTGATGTCCAGCCCGAATGGTCTAGATTGGTCGAGCAAGAGCCTTCAGGTTTTCAACGGTACGAGGTCAAACTGCTGCCTTTCCCCCGCGGTGGTTTCGGAGGGAAACGGATCATTGAGGATGTGGATGGTCAACGGCAAGGGTTCCCCCAATACGTTGATGACCTATGTCAGGAAGGGCTCACCCGACGGTCCCTGGGACCTTCAGGGAAATTGCACCGTCGAGAACCTGCCAAAGGGCAGAGATATCTGGCATATCGATGTCATACGATGTGCCGGAGGAAAGTTCTACCTGGCCCTACTTGTCCTCGCGGATATGGACAAGACCATCAACACGACGTTGCATCTTGGCCTCTCGTCGGACGGTATGAACTGGACGATATCCGAAAGCGAGGCAATATCGGCCTCAAGGAACTCCTGGGACAACGACATGATATATCGTGCATCGAGCGCGGTCCTGGATGGAGAAGATAGAGACCGTCTTGGCATATGGTATTCAGCCAGGTCTTCCGGGGGAAGATGGCATATCGGTTATACTGAGATGGACCTGAACGTTTCCTGGATCGCCCAACGAGTGAGACCATCCGTGAAACCAGTATTCTCTCATGACCGGTCTTCCCCTAGGTCGTATTACAATGGAAGTTCATTCAACAACAATGGCACCGATAACTACAACGGATCAATACCGGAACCGGTGAGGGACAATCCTGCAAACGGATATCGGGACGAAGTGGACAGAAACGACGGTCAAGGCAACGAGATCCCACGTTCACAGGACAGTGACAACAGTTCGATCGACGGTGATATCCCTGACGTCAAGGATGACAACACCAACAGATCAAGGAGCACAGACCCCACCAAGGGTCCGGGCGAAACGGACATCGAGGACAACTCGACGGGATATCCGATAGACATTCCCTCCCCAGATAACAGTTCTTCCGGAGAGATTGAATCGTACCCTGACCAGAGGGCTGGGAATTGGACTGTAAATGACGATGATCGAAATTCAATAATTGGCGGGGGTGGGAAGAAGGGATTTCCCCTTCCTGTCATTGCATTCCTTACAGTGTTCCTTTCTCTGGTCTCCATGACCTTCTGGCCTACGGGACAGGTCGACGGGTTTCCTCGCAGGGGTGCATAGGATCATCCATATACGGTCAAAGTTCCTTGGACATATAGGGCCCCTGTCTTTTGAACCCGAACTTCCTGTAATACTCGCGGGCCCCGATCCCGGCTGTCACAAGCAACCTGTCGAGCCCCCACTCATCCCAGACTATCGAGCCGGCATGATCCAGCAGGCTGCCGCCGTATCCCCGATGCTGCCATTCCCTCATCGCTTCCCGTCCGATAGGCACCATAGGTCCGAAAACCTTGAGCTCCCTGACGATCCCGGCACCTTTCACCTCTGGCCGGTGAGCATCTTCGGAAGGCTTCCTCAACCTCACATACCCGATCAGGGCATCCTTCCAATCGACCTCGAACGAGAGGAATACCTCGTGCCCCCCCGAGGCCTGGTATTCCCTCCGGGCCAGCGAGACATCCTCGGGCAACGGCATCTCCTCCCCCTCTTTCAAACTATGGCCTATCTCCCTGCATCGGATACATCTGCATTCCCACCCTTGCCTGTGAAGTTCCGCCTTTGCGAGCTGCCGGAGGTTGCTCTTCTTCACACCCCCTTCGATCAGCGGACCGGGGATATCCCTCTGTACCCGTTGTATGCGAACCCACGGAGGTGTGATCCTTTTTATTTCCGCCGATAGTCTAGCTGCTTCCTCGGTCGATAGAGGCTGGTATTCCCCCCTCTTCCACATCTCATGAAGCTTCGTTCCCTCGATCACCAGGGTCGGATAAATCTTGATCATGTCCGGTTTGAAATTGGGATCCTGAAAAACGGCAGCCGCACTCTGGAGGTCCATATCAAATGATGAACCGGGCATACCCGGCATCAGGTGATATCCCACTTTCAATCCCGCGTCCTTGGCGATCCTTGTCGCTTGCACGGTCTCCTCCACGCAGTGGCCTCTCCCGCTGGATTCCAGCGGGTGGTCGAAAACGGATTGGACCCCCAGCTCGATCCTTGTACCACCAAGGTCGAGTATGAGGTCCGTCTCCTCGTAATGCAGCCAGTCCGGTCGTGTTTCGAAGGTCATGCCGATGCACCGGTGAGCCGATGTCTCGTTCGCCTTTTGCGCTTCGTCCAGTGAGCCGGACCTGGAACCGTTCATACCGTCAAGGCATCCCTTGACGAACTCGACCTGGTATTTCAGGGGACGTGCGGTCAACGTACCGCCCATCAGTATGAGGTCGATCTTGTCCGTTGGATGTCCCGTCATCTCCAGCTGCTCGATCCTTCTGGACACCTGAAGGTAGGGATCGTAGTCGTTCTGGGCAGCCCTCATGGCAGCCGGTTCTTTCCCTGTGTAGGACTGTGGGGTGGGGACCTCCTGCTCGATGCCTCCAGGGCAGAATATGCACCTGCCGTGCGGACAACTGTGGGGTGAGGTCATTACAGCGACCACCGCCACACCCGAGATCGTCCTAGATGGTTTCTTCCTGAGAATACCTATTAGCTCATTCTCAAGTTCCGGGTGCTTCTCTCTGACGTAATTCAAAAGAGTGGAGTTGGTGGGAACATCGCCCAGGTCCGTGTTCCTTAGGAGCTTGATCTTCTCATCCTGAAGGCCATCCCTGTCCCGGATCCTCCCGCTTGAAAGTCCCTGCACGAGGGAGAGAAGGATCCCACTGAGCTTTTCGTCCTCCTTCCATCCATCCGACCTCTTCGGACCTTTCTTTCTCGGTGCTCCTTCCACCGTGGATCGACCTCATCCGTGGTTATGTCAGTTCCGATTTAATGTTTTACCCCATTTCTTCGGGACAAGCCTCAACGGGAAAAGTTATTTTGGAAGTTCAACCTACACCCCCCGAGGTGTTAGGATGACCCTTCCTCTCCCGAAAAACGAAGATGTCAGATACATTTACGAGCAGGTCGACATACATACTGACTGGTTCAGGGATTCTCTTTGCATGATAGCATCGGAGAATCTGGTATCCCCCCTGGCTAGACAGCTCCAGGTAAGCGATCTCACCGACAGGTATGCGGAAGGCCTCCCAGGCAAGAGATACTACAACGGCAACATCTATGTGGACAAGGTGGAGGTCAGGGTGGAGGAGCTTGCCAAGAGATTGTTCAAGTCCCCGGAGGCGGATGTCAGACCGATCTCTGGCACCACCGCCAACATATCGGCCTTCTTTGCTTTCATAGAACCGGGAGACCTTTATTTCGCCCCTCATCTAAACGACGGGGCCCATATCTCATCCGCAAAGTTCGGAGCTGGAGGATTGAGGGGCGGTATAGAGATGACCTATGTCTGGGACAAGGAGAGGATGAACATCGATATCGATGCGACCAGGAAGCTTCTCCTCCAGCACAGGCCCAAGCTCTGCCTGTTCGGCAGGTCGGTCTTCCTGTTCCCCGCTCCCATCAGAGAACTACAGGATACCCTTCAGGAGATAGGGTGCCATGTATGGTATGATGGTGCCCATGTCCTCGGACTGATAGCCGGGGGCAAGTTCCAGGATCCCTTGAGAGAGGGGGCCCATGTCATGACAGGATCGACCCATAAGACCCTCCCGGGGCCACAGGGAGGCGTTATTGTCGGGAATCCCAAGGATGAGGAGCAGTGGAAGGCGATAAGAAGAAGGGTCTTCCCTGGAACGCATTCCTCCCACCACCTTATGACAATGGCCGCCAAGGGTATAGCCTTCGCGGAGCATCTGGAGTTCGGGGCCGCCTACGCAGAACAGATAATCAGAAACGCCTCGGCCATGGCGCAGGCACTCCATGAGAGAGGTTTCAAGGTCCTGGGGGAAGCCCTAGGCTTCACAAGGTCCCATGCGATGGTCCTCGATGTCACGGAACAGGGAGGGGGCTCCCCATGCGCTCTTGACCTGGAAACCGCGAACATCATCTCGAACAAGAACCTGATCCCGGACGACCCCGGGACAGCAATGAGGCCGTCCGGGCTGCGCCTGGGCACACAGGAGCTTACAAGGATAGGGATGAAGGAATCACATATGTCGGAGGTGGCGGAGTTCTTCAAGAGGATCCTCATCGACAAGGAGGACCCGCTGAAGGTCAAGGAAGATGTCACCGAGTTCAAGAAAAGCTTCCAGACGATACATTACTGCTTCAATCCCGATTCCCCGGCCTATCACAAATGGAGGATAGTCTGACCTTTCAGGAACGGAAAGGAGGTGGAGATCATGGAATACGAGATAATCAGGCTTCCCAAAGGAAAGAGTTCGGTATTAGGAAAGATCGTCCAGGACGATCTGATCAGCAGGCAAACCATCGCGGTAAGGGATGCGGTCTCTCTCGGCCTTGAGGGGGAGGACACGCTGATCCTTATCGAGGGTGCCGACAACGCCCTTGCCAGGTTGAAGGAGATCCTTGGAGAAGAAGGTTCCTTCGTAGCCAGCGAGGAAAAGGCTGACATCTACAGGAAAATTAAAGAGGACGAGGATAACGTCGCGGAAGGGCTTGGACTTATGTTCGGATGAACGGAGATCATAACTGGGAACTGCAGTAGTCCACACCTTCCCTTGCGAGGGGATTCTCGGGATCGAGTTCCAGTACCGCTTGGTAGCATTCCATTGCAGGTCCGAACTCTCCCATCTTCTCGAAGATGATACCGGTATTTATCCAGGTCTCGATCGACCTTTCATTTATCCTAAGTGCTTCATCGAGACAGGTCAGCGCTTCCCTCATCCTGCCTGCCTTGAACAGTACAACGGCCTTGTTGTTCCATCCGTCCTCTGAATACGGGTCCTTATCGATCGCCGCATTCATTGTCGAAAGGGAGGCGTCCAACTCTCCCATCTCTGCCAGTATCAGTGCATAGTTGATCATGGTCTCGGTGGATGGCTCGCCTATGTCCATTGCTTTTCTGTAGCAGTCATAGGCTCCGGTGATATTGTCGAGTTTGTAAAGGAGGACCCCGCATTCGTTGAGGACACCCACATTTTCAGGTTCTTTGTCAAGGATCCTTCTCGACATGTCGAAGGCCTTGTGAAGCTTCCCCTCTTCCATCAGGATCTTGATGGATATCAGGGAGTCTTCGAGGACCTCTATCTCCTCTTCTTCCTCTTCCATCTCCTCAATATCTTCTTCTTCCTTTTCCTCCTCCAGGGGTGCTTCCTCCTCCATCTCTTCTTCTTCTTCTTCTTCTTCCTCGGGCTCCAACTCCTCCTCTTCCTCCTCTACAATATCAGGGATATCAGCTTCCTCGAGGCTTTCCTCGACCTTTTCTGCAGGTTCGGGTTGCGCCTCGATCTCCAGTGCCGTCACCTTCTCCTCCGCCCCGGGTTCAGCTGGCAGGTCCTCGAGCTCCTCGGAGGCCACGTGTGAGGACGTGCTCTGGTCGACGAACGACTGGACCGGTCCCGACCTGCCGTTCTCCACCATTACTCCCAGGGGGACCTCCTCTGCAGGTTCATCGATCGTGGATGGTTCAACCGCGATCGGCTGGGTGGATTCTTTCATACCATGCTTGGGAGCTGGAGCACTGATCGGTGTGGTACCTTCCTCCATCCCCGGCCTTGGGGCCATCGCCTTGATCGGTTCCTTTCCATATTCCAGGCCTTCATCCCATTCGACCCTTGTCTGGACCGTTTTTTCCTTTGGTTTTCCCTCAGCTGCTTCATCGGCCGGTTTTTTCAGGACCTTTCTTTTGATCTTTCTTTTAACGACCCTGGGTGACTCCGGCCAGTCCATGTCCTTTTCTGAAACCTTCTTCTCCTTCGGAGCCTTATCGTCCACTACCTTCAGGACCTGGGGTTTTTCATCATCCTCGAAGGAAACAAGGACCTTTTTCTTGGTCGGCTTATCATCGGTCACCTTCTCCTCTTTCTTGATATCCTTCAGGAGCTGTTTCATCTCTTCTTTGATCTCCTTCTGGATCTGGTCCTTAGTCTCCTCCGATGTGGGAGGGAGCTGCTGTTCCCTCTTTCGGAGAATTTGTATCAGATGAAGATGCTCCTTGTCCGATATGTTCAGATGAGTGCGGATATCGTTGAGAAGCTGCTCCGTGAGTACATCCCTCTCTCCCGTCTGGACGTACTGTTTTACGAGAGACCTGTAGAATTCCATGTTCTTAGCCCTCTTCTCCTCCTCCTCCTCATGTCTGGACTTTCCCATCTTTTCCTTATCTTTGATAAGGGCGCCTAGGCCCCGGCCTAGGGCCTTAATAGGTCTCTTTTCGCTCATGGGATGATCACCTTGGTTCGGGCTACCCTTAGATACCCTTCTCTCATATGTTGTACCCTTAAGAAGGATTAACCCCAGTGGTTTGCAATTACATTCGTCTTTAAGCAATTTACGGTGTTATTACTTTCGCTCATCCCTTCTCGGGGCATCTTAAAAAGGATTTCTTGACCTTTGGAGGGTGAGGAGTCTTTATGACGAACCGCAAGAAGACTGCGCCCGAAAGGGAAACAGACGGGGCGCTCAGGGAAAACGAAAGCGATGAGGTTTTTAAGATACAAGAGGAGGTGTACCGGCTATCAGAGGAGCTGGGGATACCTCCCGACGAGGCCACCCGGATCATTTATGAGGAACGCGGCCTGAAGATGCCGGGAAGGACGAAGGTGATCGGCTCGATAAACGAACTTGTCCCGGGTATGAGGAATATCTCTATCAGGGCAAGGATCGTTTCCGTCCAGAAGATGGACAGACCATCGGGTGACCCATATTTTCGGGGTTTTCTCGCCGATTCCGACGGAGAGATAAGATACACGGCCTGGGTGGATTTCGACCTGCAGGTCAACACTCCAGTGTTCCTGCAGAACATCTCTGTCAGGGAGTGGAAAGGGAACAGGGAGGTGGTCATCAACGACCAGTCATTCGTCGACCAGATCGACGACCTGGACGGGCTCCTCCCCCGGATCGAGTCAGGCGTCCCATCGACCCTTGCGGAGCTGACAGGCCGGTCCAAGGATGTCGACATCGAGGTCAGGGTCATCGAAGCCAGGGACACCATGGTCAACTCCAGAGGGAAGGAGAAGGAGATCGTGAAAGGTACCCTGGCGGACAGGACCGGAAGAATGGACTTCACATGCTGGGGCCCAATCGATATCAAGGCCGGGAAATGCTACAGGATAATTGGCGGGTACGTGAAGGAGTTCAGGGGTGTGCTAAACTTGAACCTTTCACCCGGATCGATCTTCGATCCCATCCCCGATGACAGGTTGCCCCCAATTGAGGAACTCGTGAGACCGGAGATGACCAGATTGGTCAACCTTCTGACCGGAAGGTTCTCGGGACCGGTTGTACTTCGTGGTGTTGTCCTATCGATCAGGGGAGGGTCCGGTCTGTTCCAGAGATGCGTGGAATGCGGAAGGAGGATGGATAAGGGGTCCTGTACCGTTCATGGAAAGACCGGGTCCGAATGGGACATGGGTTTCAAGGGGATATTCGATGATGGGTCGGCCACATCGTTCATCAAGGCAGACCGGCCAGTCGTCGAGTCCCTTCTGAACAGGACACTTGACGAAGTGACCGCTGAGGTCAGGGAGAGCCTGGACCCGGACAGTATTCTTTCCGAGATAGATGGATTGATGGTTGGCAGACCGTTGACCTTGACCGCCGATCCATCCTTGGACGATTACGGCGTTATCCTGAACATCTCCGAGATATCATTCGGATGGGATATCGAGCAGATCGAGAGGGAGGTCGTTTCCCTTCTGGAGGTGATGGTTTGAGGAAGAGGGAGCCTGCTTTTCCTGTCCTTATTCAGGACCTGATATCATCCACAAAGGAGGAGACGACCTCGGAGGATGGCTATGTCAAGACCTCTTTCGTATCCATCACTGGCGCAAGGTTGTTCAGGGTGGTCATTGCAGGTGTTCTGATGGATATGACCGATATAGGGTCCGAGGAGTCCCCGATCTTCAGGCTCCGTGTCGCCGATCCAACAGGAGGGGTGACCTTCACCGTGGGGAGGTACAGTCCGGACATTCAGAGAATGATCCCTGACCTGAGGACGACCTATCCGATCGTGGTCGTTGGAAAGGTGACCAGTTTCACATCAAAGAGCGGAGAAGAGGTCGTAACATTGAATCCGGAACTGATAAGGGAGGTCTCGAAGGAAGAGAGGTCCATGTGGAATATGGTGGCGGTGAGGGATGCGCTGAGCAGAATATGGAAACTGGAAGGGAGAGGCCCGTTGCCGAGCAGGTGGATGGAAGTACCAAGACCCGATGATCCCAGAGGTGGTGAGGAGATCGCCGAAAGATCAAGGTCGATGGTCAGGGATACGCTCAGGTTCCTGAACAAATCCCTTTTCGCAAAGGAACTGGACAGGATCGCTAAAAGGTCAAATGCACCCGGTGATGAAGAAGCGGATGACGGGGTGGAGCAGTATGAGAGCATGGTCCTGGACATGATAAATGAACTTGACAGGGGAAGCGGAACCAGATGGGATGATCTGGTCGATCTCATAGACCGAAACAGGCTGTCCAGGGACATCGTGGAGGAAGTTGTGTCCACCCTCCTTGATAAGGGACTGGTCTACGAACCGGTCCTCGGGTATCTGAAAGCGATATGAGTGAGTCGATCTCGTGCAGTTTCTTATATAAGAAATTGTTACCCCACCCATGGTCGGAAGAAAGAAGATCTTCATTGGAGCAGCATGGCCATACGCCAATGGCGACCTTCACCTTGGGCATATAGCGGGATGTCTGCTTCCCGCCGATATCTTTGCCCGTTACTGCAGGTTGATGGGCTACGATACCCTGTTCGTATCGGGCTCCGATATGCATGGGACCCCCATCACGGTCACGGCTGACAAGGAAGGGATCTCTCCGGAGGAGGTTGCCGAGAAGAACCATGCTTCCATTCTAAAGACCATAGAGGACCTGAGAATTACCTACGACCTCTATACAAAGACCCACACCGAACACCATTTCGAGGTAGTAAAGGACATTTTCCTCACTCTTATGAAAAACGGATGGATAGACCGCAGGCACGATGTTGCCCCATTCTGCCCAAGCTGCAGCAAGTTCATGCCCGACAGGTACATCGAAGGGATCTGTCCCGTCTGTGATAACGAAGATGCCAGGGGAGACCAGTGTGACAAATGCGGCAAGGTCCTTGACGCTTCTGAACTCATCTCTCCAAGATGCAAGATCTGTGACAGCACTCCCGAATTCAGGGAGACCGAGCATTTCTATCTCCTTCTTTCCAAGCTCGAGCCTAGGATAAGGGAATTCGTAGAGAGCAAGAAGGGGGGTTGGCGCCCCAATACCAGGAACAATACGGAGAATTTCCTCAGAGAGGGCCTCAAGGACCGTGCGATCACCAGGGACCTGACATGGGGGGTCCCGATACCAATTGAAGGTTACGATGACAAGAGGATATACGTTTGGTTCGAAGCTGTGTGTGGTTATTTTTCTGCCTCCAAGCTTCATTCCAAGAACGTTGGCAGGCCCGAACTTTGGGAGTCCTATTGGAAGGACCCGGATTGCAGACACTACTACTTCCTGGCCAAGGATAACATACCCTTCCATACCATCATCTGGCCTGCGATCCTTTCAGGATATGGAGGCCTCACACTACCGTATGACGTGCCATCCAACGAATATCTCCAGTGGGATGGTTCCCAGTTCTCCAAGTCCAGAGGCCATGGAGTGACCGTGAACGGTTTCCTTCAGGACTATCCCGTTGATCCCCTCAGGTTCTATCTGTCCCTTAACATGCCAGAGAAGGGGGATTCGAACTTCGACCTCAAGGAGTTCGTTCAGAAGAACAATACCGAACTTCTCGGGGCTCTGGGTAACTACCTGCACAGGATAGTCACCTTCATCGAGAAGAACTATGGTGAGGTTCCACCAAGGTCCGATCTCACAGATAATGATCGGATGATCCTCAGGACAGCGGAAGAGATGTACATCAAAACTCTTGATTCCCTTGAATGCGTCAAGTTGAAGGAAGGCATCAACACCATGATGTCCATAGTCAACGATGGGAACAGGTACTTCAACGACCAGGCACCATGGAAGCTGATCAAGGAGGATAGGGAGCGCTGTGGAACCGTTCTGAACATAGCCCTCTCGGTTGGAAAGATCATCATGTATGGACTGTACCCCTACATACCCCATGCTGTCGACCGTTGGTTCACCATGCTGGGTCAGACAGGCCCCGAAGCCAATCTTTGGAAGGAAGCCCTTGAACCCTTCCCCGCCGGGATGAAGTTAAAGGCACCGGAGCCGCTGTTCACGAAACTGGAATTGGACCTCGAGGACGCTCAGACCGGGAAGCAAGAAACCACGGAGCCCCCCAAACCAGAGATAAAGAAGGAGGAGGAGAAAATGGAAAACGTTTCGTTCGAGGATTTCATGAAGCTTGATATGAGGGTCGGTCACATCCTGTCCGTCGAGGAGCATCCGAACGCAGACAAGCTATATGTCATCAAAGTGGACCTCGGAGAGGGCGAGCCAAGGACCCTCGTTGCAGGTCTGAGGAACTATTATCAAAGGAATGAGATGGAAGGAAAAAAGGTTATCGTGATCTCCAACCTCGAGCCAAGAAAGATGCGCGGTATCACCTCTCAGGGCATGCTTCTCGCTGCCGAGAACGATGAAGTTGTGACATTGCTCACCATCGATCCGGAAAAGGAAGTTCCCCCGGGTTCGAGGATCCACTGATCATCAGGCGAACATGGAGTATCCTTCTTTCCTAGTCGGACCCTTATGAAGCGAGAGCAGGCTTCCCTCTGTCCCGGACTCCCTGACCTTCTTAATAGCTTCCTTGATATCCTTGAGATTGACCGTGGTCCTCTCCTCTCTTATGGCGAACATCCCGGCTTCGGTGCATACAGCCTTGATCTGGGCGCCGTTGAAACCATCGGCGATGGCGGCCAGTTCGTCAAGGGAGACCTCCTTCGATATGTTCATCCGCTTTGTGTGTATGCGGAAGATCTCCTTCCTGGATGATTGGTCCGGAAGGGGTATCTCGATCACCCTGTCGAGTCTGCCCGGTCTGAGGATGGCATGGTCCAGGATGTCCGGCCTGTTGGTGGCAGCGATTATCCGTACGTCCCCCAGATTATCGAAACCGTCGAGTTCCGCAAGGAGCTGGATGAGGGTCCGGTGCACCTCCCTGTCTGCCGATGTGGAAGAATCTGTCCTTCTGCCTGCGATCGAATCGAGTTCATCGAGGAACAATATGCTGGGAGCCCTCTCCTTCGCAAGCTGGAACAGCTCCCTGACCATCCTACTGCCTTCGCCGATGTACTTCTGAACGAGTTCCGAACCGACCATACGGAGGAAAGTGGCCTTGGTCTCCCTTGCGATAGCCTTGGCAATGAGGGTCTTGCCGCATCCAGGTGGTCCGATCAGCAGGACTCCCTTTGGTGGATCGATGCCCACGTCCCGGAACAGGTCGGGCCTCAGCAATGGAAGTTCCACAACCTCCTTCAGTTCCTGGATCTGTAAATTGAGACCTCCAACATCCCTGAAAGAAACGTCCGGTTTCTCATCGATCTCCGCAGCCCCAACCAGAGGATCCTTTGAGGATGGAAGGATGGCGGTTACCGACATAGTATCCTTGTTGAGAGAGACCTTGGTCCCTATGGCAAGCTCGTTGACATCTACGGAAGAAAGGACCTTTACAACGAAGGAAGGCCCTCCAGAGGTTGATACTAAAACCTGATCGTCAGTATAATGATCGATTATCGTTCCCACAATGAGGGGCGGTGATTTCATCCTGTTGAGCTCTCCGTTGAGGAGCATTACCTTGTTCTGGAGGCGCATCACCTCGTTCTCGAGGTAGCGTTTCTCCTCGCTGATCCTCATAGATTCCCTTTTCCAGGGATTGCTCTCGCTATCCCATTGGACCCGATCAAGCTCTTCCTTGATCCAATCCTTCTCCGACTGGTCGTCCTTGTCGGACCACCATGGGTCCTCTTCGACCTCGTCCTCCACCTCGAACGACAGCTCGTCCTCCAGGTCGTCATCGTCCAGGGCCTCCCCGGTCCGTTTTTCGGAGTCCTCGGCCTTTTTTTTCTTCATCAAAGGTCCTCGCCAGCAATAATCGACCCCGGATGCTTTTAATCTTTTCCTCTAACTGCGCAGGATTATCGGGTATTATGGCAAGTTTTAATTATCAATCACCGGATTTTGGATAGGGTGAATTTTTGTACGAGGCAGTTCTGGCCGTAAATCTCAAGGAAAGCTGGGTCGGAAAGTTGATCCGCCAGCTTCCCATTTCCATCAACATCGTGGACACCATCGCATTTGGTGATGAGGGGGTCCAGGACCTTGCCGAGGTTAAATTGAACGGTGCGGACCCGGGACTGATCGAGAAGCTCGTGTCGGAATACGAGCATATCGATTTTGTCAAAGCCAGCAAGGTGGACCAGGACAAGGTTATAGTGATCGTGGGAACCAAAGGATGCGGTGGCTGCAGGTCGATACTGGAATCCGGATGTTTCCTTATATCGGCATCCACGGATGACCAGGGGTGGGTGGAATGGAAATTGATCCTGAACGAAAAGATGCAGCTTCAGAAGCTGGTAGAATCCCTTGAATCACGGAACATTGACAGCCGATTGATACTCATACAACCCATCGATGACAGGGAGTCTCTCACACCTCGACAGGAAAAGATCATCAAAACAGCGCTGGAAAGAGGTTATTACGATTTCCCCAAGCGAATAGGGATAAGGGAACTTGCAAGGATATTCGATATATCCACAGCATCGGTATCCGAAACTTTGAGAAGGGGTCAGAAGAAGATTATTGAGCATTACTTCAAACAGAAGGGCGAATGAGATAAGATCACCTGCGATCTGGTTTTTGAAATGTTAAGGTGTGAAACTTTTATACGTTATCCCCAATTTAGCGCTGTCATCTAGGGACGGTGACCTGATTTGAAAAGGGTCTACTTTGATTCAAATTCCGCGATGCCTACTATGAAGGAGGTTGTCGACGAGATGCTGCCGTATTTCACGGAGCACTTTGGCAACCCATCATCCATACACGAACTGGGAAGAGAACCCAGGAAGGCAATGGAGACTGCCAGGGAAAGCGTTGCCGCCCTGATAAACGCCGATCCTGCTGAGATAATTTTCACATCCGGAGCGACGGAATCGATCAATCTTGCATTAAGGGGGCCAGTACCATTCAGGGCTCCGGGCAGGAGCAGGATCGTCATTTCCAATGTCGACCACCACTCGGTCAGGGCCACATCGGCGGCGCTCGAGACCACGGGCCTTAAGAGGAGCCTCCTTCCCATAAATGACGAGGGAAAGATACTGATAGAAGACGCGGAAAGGATCGTGGGTGATGACGTTTATATGGTTTCTGTCCCGTTCGCAAGCTACGAGGTAGGAACTCTTCAACCAGTTAAGGAGATCTCCGCATTGGCCCGCGAGAGGGATGCGCTTTTCCACATCGACCTTACGACCTCCGCTTTCCAGGTCCCTTTCGATGTGAAAAAGATACATGCGGACCTGGTTACCCTGTCCTCCGTAGATCTCATGGGACCGAAGGGTGTGGGAGCTCTCTATATAAGAAAAGGAACGAAGATCTCGAGCCTAATGAAGGGCGGGGGTCATGAGCGGGGCCTCAGGAGCGGCTCCGAGAACATACCCGGTATTGTTGGAATGGGAGCTGCTGCAAGGATCGTCAAGGATAGGATGGCTGACCACGCAAGGGAACTCACCTCGATAAGGGACCACATCATATCCGGATTGTTGAAGATACCTGACAGCCACCTGAATGGCCATCCTTCCGAAAGGCTTCCGAACAACGCCAACATCCGGTTCGATTACATAGAAGGAGAATCCATGCTCCTCATGCTGGACATGAACGGTATATCGGTGAGCACGGGATCGGCATGCACACAGAAGAACCTTGAACCATCGAAGACCCTGCTTGCAATGGGCCTGAAGCACGAGGAAGCCCATGGCAGTCTCCAGTTCTCATTGAACCCCAACAATAAAATGGATGATGCAGAATACGTGGTCGCGATTTTACCTGAGATCGTCGAGCAACTAAGAGAGATGTCCCCGTTATACAACAGATAGGTGATCCAATGGCAAGGCTTGAATACACGAAAAAGGTCCTCGAGCATTTCAAGAATCCGAGGAATGTCGGTGAGATAGAGGATGCGGATGCCGTTGGCACTGTCGGAAATCCAGTTTGCGGTGACATGATGGAGCTTTCGATAAAGGTGGAAGACGACAAGATCGAGGACATCAAGTTCAGAACCTTTGGTTGTGCTTCCGCAATCGCCACCACATCAATGCTTACCGAGCTTGTCAAGGGAATGGACCTTGAGGACGCTGAGAATGTCAAATGGGCGGATGTCGTGGAGGGTCTGGAGGGCCTTCCCCCTGTGAAGGTCCACTGCTCGCTCCTAGCTGTGGATGCATTGAAAGCAGCATTATACGAATACTACAAAAAGAAAGGGATCGAGAGAGAGGACCTCAAGCCCAAGGAGGAGGAAGAGGACGAGCATCACGGGGATACTGAGAAGGCCTGCGGACCACTGGTCTAATGACATCTGGCCATGGTCAAGCATTAATTCAATATCCCGGGATGTATTATCCGATGCCTGTCGTCAAGGAGCCTTTGCAGGTGGACCCATGAACACCATTAAGAGATCTTCATTCATCGCGCTGGTCCTGTTGATGGCATTCTGTTTGCAATCGATACAGACCCCCATGGATGTTGAGGGATCAACGGAAGTATCCCGAGAGGAAGAATGGTGGAATGTAGAAACGATGATCTCCCCCCCGGGTTCGCCGGGTGTGTTAGGGATCGGGCCGCTCTTCTTCGATCCCCTTGAAGACAGAAATGTTATCGATGGACTCCCCGGATCGACCGGTCTTGATGCACTTCTCGTACAGTCCAAGGATCCCTCGACGATGGCCTCGATCCTTGACCTTGAGGGAAACCAATTCCGGTTGATGGACATCATCTCCTCGGACACCGTTGTAGTCCATCCGATCAAGGATAAGGCATCCGTCACCGACATGTTGAGACCGATGGCCCGGGCAGTAGTCCCTTACCACCCGATATTCAAGATAGAGGCAGGTCTCTTCGATACCGTCCGGATAATGGAGGGAAGAGGGGTGGTCGAGGTTGTCATCGGTCTGTACACAGAACCTGATGAACTGGTCCTGGGACTCCTTGAACGATCAAGCATTTATGGTGTCGAGGTGAGGGGCGTTGATGGGACCATTCACGGAATTTTCAATACCTGCGACATTCTCGAGATAGCAGGCATCGCCATAATATCACATGTTTCTCTTGATGGTGTCGAGGAGGTCGATAATGATGTTGCTGCTGACATAATCGACGTCCTTGAGGTCTGGAACGGTCTTGCCCTTAATGGCACCGGTCAGATAGTGGCGGTTGCCGACACGGGCCTCGACAGCGGAACCAACAGCACCCTTCACCAGGATTTCAAAGGCAGGGTAATGAGGACCTACACATACGGTAGACCGGGGAACTGGTCCGATGCTGATATCCATGTTTGGGACCCATCAACTAGCTCGTGGGAGTACGAAGGCGGGCATGGAACCCATGTTGCCGGTTCCGTCCTGGGAGACGGATCAGCCTCATCAGGTACCTACAGCGGCATGGCACCGGAGGCCGATCTGGTCATGCAATCGACCATGACCTCCACCGGTTCCCTTTCCATTCCTGCCTACAACACACTCTTCTCCGATGCTTATCGATCCGGGGCCAGGATACAGACCAATTCATGGTCGACAAGGAGCTCTTACGGGAACTATACATGGAGGTCATGGCAGACCGACCATTTCATATGGAACAACAAGGACATGATGGTGCTGTTCTCTGCGGGGAATCAAGGTTCCAGGGGAACATACTCGGTATCCACTCAGGCATCCGCGAAGAACGTTATCGCAGTTGGAGCGTCCGAGAACTACCGCCCGACCATAAGTTCCACCGCGAACAACATCTCGCAGATGGCCTCTTTCTCATCTATCGGGCCGACCTGGGGTGACAACAGGATAAAGCCCGATGTCGTCGCTCCCGGTACCTGGATCCTTTCCACAAGATCGATGGTGATAACCGATTTCTGGAACCACTACTGGGGCTCCAATTCCACATATCAGGGCGTCAACAGGAACTATGCCTATCTTGGTGGGACCTCCATGTCCACTCCGATCGTAGCTGGAATGACGGCTCTAATTCGGCAGTATTACGAGGACATCGAGTCGCACTCTCCGTCAGCGGCACTTCTCAAAGCGACCGTTATAAACGGAGCGCGTCCTCTCGACGGAGATTGGTCCTCAGTTCCGAACAACCGGGAGGGGTGGGGCAGGGTGAACCTGTCCAATTCTCTTGCCACCGAGGACGGGAATTCGGGCAGATTGAAGTTCATCGACAACAGCACCGGGCTCACAACCGGCCAGAACCATTCGCGTTTGTTCACGGTGGCAAACAGCAACTCCGATCTTGTGATAACACTTGTATGGAGCGACTATCCTGGGTCGAATACAAGCTCCACGAAACTGGTGAACGATCTGGACCTTAAAGTGATCTCGCCCAACGGCACTGTTTATAATGGAAACGATTTCATCGCCCCCTACAACTCTTCGAGGGACAGCAGGAACAATGTCGAGAGGGTCCTGATCACCTCACCCCCGGTCGGGACCTACATGGTAAAGGTCGAGGGGTATGGGGTCACGGTTGGCCCACAGCCTTATGCATTCGTTATCACGGGTAACACTTCAGGTGCGGTTGGTTGGATGGAATGGGAGGAGAATGTGGTTCCGGCCAATGGGACCAGTGCCCACCTTCTTCTTGCTGATTCCAACCTTACCGGGAAAGGTTGGGTCAAGGTGAAGGTCAATACTACCTCCGATCCTACGGGGGAGATGGTCAACCTTACGGAGGTCAGGGATGGTGGCAACGGGATCGGTATCTTCAAGGGATCGGTCAAGGTCGTGACGGGAGCGCCTTCGATAGGCGAGGTCTCCGTCACTGCTGATGAGGATGTTACCGCCTATTATCAGGACAGTTACCCGAACCGTATGGTGACCGCAACGACCCTGGCCTTGATATTACCGAGGGTGGCCAACGTCACCCATGACACTACCGGCAGGACCCTGACATATATGGATACTGTGACGGTGACCATCCGGGGGACGCCGGGATGGAGTTCGTGGTTCGACGTCGTCGATCTGAACGGAAGGAGAGGGCTCCGCGCTCTTGATGATGGTGTGTTCCCGGATATCACCGCTGTCGATGGCAATTATACAGGGTCCTTCACCGTTCCCAACCTCGTCAAAGGTAACTTTACCGTCAGAGGATACATATCAAGGCCTTTTCTCGACCCCGCTGTTGGCCTATCAACCGACCCGGTCAGGATCGATACGAACATCCCCCGTCGGCCGAACAACCTTTCCGTGAGCGTTGTACCGACCGGGAATTCCCTGAGGCTCGATTGGGACAGCCCGGGTGATCTCAACCTTATGTCCTACAAGGTCTTTCGGACGGAAGAGACATCCCCGGGGAGCGGTATTCCAGGTCAATATTCACTCGTGCATAACACCCCGGACAATCGTACATTCTATGTTGACACCGGCCTGAAGGACGGGACATTATATTATTACAGGATAGCCTCATTTAACATACTCGGACTGACCTCCGAGCTGACGGAGGGATCCACCGGGACCCCAATAGATACCATCGCCCCTTGGTTCGACCTGCACGGACCCCCCCATGCCACGGTGATCTCCAGAGAGGTGGTCCTGAACTATACATCGGAGGAGGATGCCCGGTTCGTTGAATTCGAGGTAGCACTTGATAGGGATAACAACATGATCCCGGACAATCCCTGGATCCCTCTGATCAACGATACCACACCATCGGATCCCCTTCTCTGGGATACCGCTTTACGACCTGTTCAAATAAATGAAGGGGACTGGTTCATATTGAGGGCAAGGGTGCTAGATGAGGTCAGCAATGAGAATATCACCGCCCCGCTTGCAAGGTACAGCATAGACAACACCCCACCCGGATCACTCGAGGTCACATCGGAGACCTCCATAGCCCAGAACCTCTCGATATATCATCTCGAGGGGACGACCGAGGCAAGGTCAAAAGTGGTCGTGAGGAAGGATGGCATCGAGGTAAGATCGGTCACCTCGGGGAGCAACGGTCAATTCGAAGCGTTCATCGAACTTGAGCTTGGTGTCAATGAATACACCGTGGAAAGCTACGATCGTTATGGAAACGGTCCGACGACCTCCCAGGAAGACCTTTACCTCGTTTTCGATCCTTTCTCACCAAAAGCCAGCATATCCCCTCCATCACCCGTCACCTCCGAACCGATCATTCTGGACGGGGCAGGCTCGATGGATGAGGGCCCTCGTTCCATGTTCGAAGGTATAGCAAACTACTCCTGGTCCATTTCCTTCTGGGGGAAGAACTATCATCGTTTCGGAGCTTTGTCGAGCATCCATCTAACAAGGCCAGGGGACGTCGAGATCGAACTGATAGTGATGGATGCGGCCGGGAACTCCGACAGAACGGTCAGCCGAGTATATGTTGTGGACGACATCTCCCCTCAACTCGATCCTCTTGAAGATCTTAACGTCCTTGAGGACGCTCCCATAGAAATTCGGGCCAGGGGGATATCGGACAATGACCCGTTGATACTGGAATCCGGCAATTTCATTTGGAACATCTCCGGTCCCGAGGTCCATACGCTGGAGGGCCGGAATGTTGAATTCACCCTTGACACTCCAGGCAGTTACGTTGCATCACTTACTCTGACCGATACCGGAGGAAACACTGCAGTAGTTCCTTTCAACATCACCGTTTTGGATATCACCACTCCAACGGCTGTTGCAGGGCCCGATATCAGGATGATCAAGGGCAGCTTTGTCACCCTTTCGGCCATCAACTCGTCCGATAACGACCCCCAGTTCCCCAATGGGGCGAACTTCACATGGATCCTCAAGGGATCAGATCTCATACTCTACGGGGCGGAGGTTGTTTTCAACGCCTCGGAGCTTGGCGAGTTCAGAATGTTTCTCAAGGTCTCCGACGCAACCGGGAACGTGAATTTCGACGAGGTCCTAATAGAGGTCGTGGCCGATGGTGTGACCCCTGAGGTCCTTGAGAGCTCTCCGAGGGCTGGAGACCAGGAGGTCAGTCCCGGATCATCGATCCGACTGGTGTTCAGCGAGCCCATGGACATTTCCACGATGGACCTTGGGATCCACATGCTATCATCATCAGGCCTGGAGGTGAGGATATCGAGGATGTCCACGGGACCATCCGAGATAGTTCTATCACCCGAAGTGCCGTTGGAATGGGGAAGGGAATACAAGGTAAGGATCACCCCGGACCTAAAAGATCTCACGGGAGAACCTTCAAAGTTAACAGAATATGTTTTCCGGGTCAGACCCGCATTCACCGTCCTCAGGATCAACGGTCTTACACTAACCTCTTTGTCGGATTCCATTCTGTCGGTCCAAAAGCCTCAGGCACAGATCGCTGTACATATGTCCACTCCGCCATCGAATGGATCGACCCTCGAACTGGTCAACGAGGAAGGGGCCTCCTTTACTCTGATAGCATCGAAGGTCGAGGATCTGACCGTATTTTTCGACCTTAACACCATAGGCCCCGGTACTTACGATGGCTTCCTCAATGGAACCTCGAAGACCCAGGACCCTATGATCGGAGAAAGGTCCTTCAGGATCGAGATACTGGAAATGGAACAGGAGATCCCTCCAACCTCTGACGGGAATTGGCTTCCGTGGGTACTCATCATACTGGCTATAGTGATCGTTCTGGGGGTACTAGCAGGGTCGATAACCTTTTTCTTGATCCGAGGAAGGAGAGCGAAGCTATCCAGCATACCGGGATCGGCAGCAGGACCCGCTCATTCAAGAGAGCATGAAGTAAACCCAGACCACGGGATGCACCATATACATCGGGCTGAAGCCCCCCATTTGGCCCATGATATGAGAAAAATGAAATAGGAGCAATGACTAGCAATCAGCAGGAGCAGGTGTAAATGGGTCCGAGGATAAAGTTCGGAAGACCAAAGAAACGCGGGAAAAAGCGATCCTCTATCTGGTCCATATTGAACACGATCCTTTCCGGTATCATGATGACAACAGGCATGCTGCTCCTTCTGCTGTCGCTCTCCGAGCTCATCGTGTATTTCATAGATGTGGTATTAAAGAAGAACGAGACCTACATGGACTGGGGTCGAGCCCCGCTAATCATTTTCCTATCCTCGATACCATTCTTCATCATCTATCTGATTCTGAACATCCAGAGGTTCAAGTTCACGGCAAAACTGCTTAAGAGGTTCAGGTCTTCCAAACCACCCGAGAAGATCGAGTCCATAGATCTGGATTAGGTCCTCAAGAGCTCTCTATTCTTGGTGCCAGAAGGTATCTGGCATGCCCGAGGTCTTCGGAAAAGTCGAACTCCATCTTCAATGGATAGCTGTTCCCGATGTTCAGAACGATATCCCTGTTCGCTCCGACCCCCTTCATGAGCTGGCTGAAGTAATCGAGGGAAAATGAGCTCTTGGCGGGTTTCTCGAAGTTCACCGCCTCGTACTGATCTCCTTTCATAAGCTCAAGTGTCATTGAAGAGAGGTCCTCGGAGGATGTCATGATCAATTTATCCTCCGAGCAGTCGAATGTGATATAGTCCGAAATGGATGCTGACACCTTCAAGGCTTTCTGAAGCTCCCCCGAGTTCAGCTTCAGACCAACCGGAAGCTGGAGATTGGGAACCTTCGGATCGGAGAAGCCGGATGCGTCTACAAGTGGGAGTTTCAGGGTCAGGTTGGACATTGAGACCACAAGTCTGTTGTCGCTGTCGAGCTTCAGCATGACCATCTCGTCGGCCTTTCCGCCCTTGAGATGCTCAAGGAGCCTCTCGACATTGAGTCCGATCTCCATCGGCTCGATATCGTACCTTTCAAAAGCATCCCTGGAAAGGGTCAGGTCCACCATTGCCACATGGGCGGGATCGACCGCTTTGATCTTCCACCCCTCATCATCGGCCTTCAACTTGACCTCACCGACAATAGGTGTGAGTATCGAAAACACGCTTCTCAACGTTTCAACCTTGACATCTAACTCGAACATATCCAACCCCAACTGGCCGATTTAATGGATTACAGCCCTAATCATGGAAGGCAATAATAAAGTTTGCCTAAAGGCCTCCGAAGCAACAGCTGGCATCATTCCTCCGGCTCCTGCTGCCTCCTTGACACCAAAGTTCTTGCAAGCGATATCGAGAGGGCGAAAAGGACTATCAAGGAAATTGGCACCCATCTATGTTCCCAGAGAGCACGATCTGTTTCTTCTTCCTTGGATACGGGCCCTGGGACCATGAATACTACGATGTCGGAGCTTAGGTCCTCGAATTTTACGGATAAAAGGAACACTCCATCTGTTTGCCCTTCCTCGACATCACCCCTCAGTACGAACCGGCCATCGAAACCTTGTTCAACCCACCCGGATCCGATGATGGTCCGATCTCCACTCTGCTCATCGATCATCTCAAGTTCGATCATGAGCTCATCACCGCCGCTCCAACGGACATACAGACCTGTTTCGATCCTCATTCCCTCTTCATCGGTTTGTTCAAAACAGGCCCATTCTTTCCTTATTTCGAGGTCAGAACATATTGCCCCTCCAAGGTCATACAAGATCACCTCCTTCAGGTAAAGGGCAGCTGATGGAGAATCTATCAGGATCCCAACCTCCCGGTTCTCCAGACCGGATGTCGGCCCCCAGTTGAAAGAAGATATCCAGACCCAGCGCTCGTCGATTATCATGCCCTTTGTATGAAGCATTCCTATATCGCCGTCGAACCCGTATCGGGGGGAGGGGTGCATCCGTACACGAACATTCTCTTCGACACAATATCTCCTGAAAATGCTCATCAGCTCTTCGATCTTCTCAAGACAATCCGGCTCGAGGTCTCCGTTGAAATCAGAACCGTCAAGGAGGATAATGATCTCAACACCCCTTTCCGCTGATGTAATGATCTCCCGGATGTACGGATTAAGGACCCGTACTTCATAATTCTCCAGGTCCTCAGAATGTGATATCGGGACCATGTCCTCATCAACGGATGAGGAAAGGAAACCGATCTCGAGGTCCATCAGCTCGAGGATTATCTCCCTCTCCGCACCCCGGATGGCCTCGATGAGCGGATTCTCTGGAAGTGAGATATGGTCCGGTGAGACCAGGACCTCGCCCTTGCCCCCCTCATCTATGAAGATCGGGTCATACCAATTACGGTCAATGACGGCTGGCTGCCCTTCCGGAAAGTTCAAGGTCGTTCGGATCTCCTCAACATCGTACAAGACCCGGCAGACAATAATGTCCGGACCCTCCCAGTCCTCGCGGAAAACGGATGAGAGGTCCATGGCAAGGTCCGGGGAAAGCATCGATACGATCCACCCTCTAGTACCCGAATGGGTCCGGGTCCCGGGTACCGGAAAAGAGGTATCCTTGAGGTTATCGGTACTAACAACAACGGTCCTATCGTCTATGACGATGTACTTGGCATGATCGTACCTGTACCTGTCCCGGATCCCGTTCTCAGGGTCCGTGATCATCATCCTCACATGAATACCCGAATCGACCATCCTTGAGATGCAGACCTCCTCCAGGTATGAGATACCTCCA
>JBLIRH010000023.1:0-31030 GCA_049472215.1 Thermoplasmatota archaeon
GTGCCAGGGACGTAGCCGGCAATGGTTACACTTATTCTCTGGACATTCCGATCGAGGTATTGCCGTTGAATGTGAACCACGAGCCTGTTCCGATCATATCGAGTCCTTTGGAGTTCACGAAGTATCTTGAGAGCAAGGCTATCTTGTTGGATGGTTCGCGTTCCATTGATGCTGATGGTGACGAGCTGAAGTATCTTTGGTATTCCGACATGGACGGTTTCCTTGGCACTGATCCGGTTCTTCAGAAGCGTTTGTCGCAGAACAACCATCTTATCACCCTTCATGTTGATGACGGCATTTCGAACGTGTCCATCACGGTGTCGATCACTGTTGTGCCTGACATCACGTCCTCCGATACCGATCGTGACGGGATCCCCGATATCATCGATGATGATGATGACAACGACGGTCTTTTGGATGTTGAGGAGGACCTGAACCGCAACGGTTTACTGGACGGTAATGAGACCGATCCAAAGAACACCGATACCGACGGCGATGGTGTGAGCGACTTTTATGATCCTGCTCCCCGTGATGCCGATATCACGAAGTTGAAGGATGAGTCGATGTTGCCGGGTTGGGTCTTCATCTTGTTGGTGTTATTGATCATCGTGTCCTTGCTTGTGTTCGGTGCTGTTTGGTATATGAAGCAGCGTACTGATCGCGAGCGTATGGAGGCCCGCACGAGCTTGCGCCGTACGAGACGCAATCTGAAGCGTTTCGAGGTGCTGACCGGTGTACCGACGAATGATCTTCCAGCGATCGAGGCGATCCAGTGGGCTTTGCCTGGTGTAATCAACGAGGCTTCGGAATTTGTGTTGGAGACCCCTCCTTCTGAGGATCTGTTGCCTCCTTCCGGTGAGGGTGACGTACCTTCTTCCGGTGAGGGTGAGGTCGAGAAGCCCGTGCTGGACGACATGGAGGTTCCTGCTCCGAGCGATGAGCCTGTAGCTAGTGAGCCTTCTGGTCCTGAGCCTCCTTCGATGGATGGCGGTGCTGTTTCGGGCAATGTTCAGAGCTGTCCGTTGTGCGGTAGTGAGGTTGTGATCCCCGAGGGTGCGACCCAGTCCGAGTGTCCTTTGTGCGGTGAGCTCATCAACGTGTGATCGTGCAATCTATTTGTTATCTGGCTCCGGTCTTTTGGCCGGAGCTTTTTTTTCTTACATAAAGGATTCCAGTGTCGTTTCCTTGAACCGCGAGGGGAACATGGACTCGATGGACCGCGACATGATCTCGATCCTCTGCTTGAGATAGTTTGAAACCCTGTATTCCTCCGAGATCCTCTGCGCGATACCAAGATATTTCTTGACAGAACCTTCTGATACAGTGAGTATGAGCTTATTGTTGCACCTGTGAGGATTGGGTTGAGGGAGCCATTTGGTACATTTTCCGGTCAAGGTGATCCGGCGGTATTTGGTACCGCATTTTGTGCATCTGAACGACTGCTGGGCAAAGGAGCGGAGATTCCCGATGAGGTCTGGTAGAAGATGGGTGGTGAGAACCCTCTCAGCAACGTCGTCCTCATCCACCGCTCTTATCTTCCTGGCAAGCTCCAGCTGGCTTTTGATCTTTTCCTCGGTGACCCCGATGGTCTTGTATGCGGATATCCTCGGAGAGAAATTGAGATCTGCCGTGTCCTGGGAGAACCGGAATCCCTCGAACTGATCTGGGGTTCCAAGCCTTGACCTGACCGTATCCAATCGATGCATCCAGTATTCGTTCACCTTCTCGCTTCGTGTGGTGGCAAGGTAGAAATCTAGCGGGTACCTTGCCCTGACATCGACGTTATGCGCCTCCTTGTCGATCTCGGAAGGATCGAGCCTCATGGAGAGGACAAGGGGGGCGTCCATCTGACCTCCCCTTTTTTCCGGAAGGAACTTCCGTGAGAAATTGATCAGTCCATCCATCAAGAGCATGACTGCATCCTCATCACCGTCGCAGTTCCTTCTCTTGGAAGCATGGTAGAAAGGATGACCCAAACATCCCAGAGCCTGGGTATACCCAACGATCCTGCAAAGGACGCCCGCCGATGTGTGGGGTGCAAGTCCAATGGCGAGTTCTCCTATAAGGTCTTCTTTCGAGGTAGCGTTGTAGTACCTTTTCTCACCATACAGCATTTCGAGCTCGTCGTCAATGAAGTTCGCGACCTTCAGTAAATATTCACCGGCCTTCTCGTTCACAACGATGTCCTGGACCTTGAGTTCCATTATCTGGTCGTTGCTTATCAGGGCTTCACCGTGGATATCATGGGTGTAACCCATGCTTTTCAACCGTTCGATGGGGGCACCGATCTCTCCGGGCTTGAAATGGGTCATGGTGATATCGGTCATGTCGAACCTGATGGTCCCGTCCCTGAAAACGAAGACATCGTGCTTTGCCCTTAGCATTCCCTTCTCGATCCTCTCGGGGATCTTTTCCCTGGATATCAATCCCTTGACACCCTTCATATCGGGCAGTGAATCGATAGAAGTGAAATGGATCATTTTTACTGCACGTTCGGCGTCCGCTCTTGTGTTGAGCATCATCCCTTCTCCGGGTCCCTCTCTGGAGGACTGCTTCATTGTCCTCTTCAGGCAGTCCGGACATACCGAATAAGGTGTTATCGTCTTACAGGAAGGGCAAAGATGGGGTTTCGTGTTCACTTCCACCGGATTGGGGAATGTCTTCTTGACCAGGCGCTGCTGCCCCCCCCCGAATCCAACGGGATAGAGTCCGTGTACAGGTGGTTTCATCTGTCTGATGTCTGCCTTTTCCGGGCGCCCCATCCTGGCTCCGATTCTTGTCAGGGCCTTCTCCCGGATCTTTATTCCCGACAGCAGGTTAACGGCCTTCATGACATTATTGGCTTTTGAGAAACCCTTGGGAACCTTGATGGACCTCATATCATTTTCGATCCCGAGACACCGAAGGAGTATGAAACCGTGATCGTGGATCAGATATCCTTCCCTGGTTTGCTGATGGGGGCAGCATAACTTGATCAGTATCTCCTTTATCGCGTCATCGGTTCCGATGAGGAGACCTTCCTCAGTGCCGAAGCGGCCGGTCTCCATGACATGCTTTCTCAACCTGTTCAGTTCCGAGATATCGATATCGTGCCACAGTAGAGTCCACCTTGGATGGAGGGGCACCCCTAGTTCCATGCTGACATTGTAAGCCATCTCCCCGTTCTTCGGGTCGTATTCGGAGATATCATACCGCTCGATCTCAACCTCGATCTCTCTTGCCCTGGATGCTGCCTCACGGAAATATCGGTTCACCCTTGTATCCGCCTCTTCCTCACATTTCTTTTGAAGTCTGACGAGTTGTTCGCTGGTCAGCCCTTCCTCCTTACCAGAACAGGTGGCTCGAACCAGAGGCTCCATGGCCTCCTTTCTGATCTCGTCCCTCTTTGCTTCGAGTTCGAAGGATTCCGCGAAAGGGTGGTCCGAAAGTTCCTTATCCTTCATGAGCAGGGAGCATTGGACCTCCCATTTCCACCAGTCCTCATTGTAGCTTCCCTGAACAAGTGCATGGTTGTTCTCGGCGAACTCTCCGAAGGGGATCAATATCTCTCCAAGATCGGTGATGGACCTTATCCTGCCCTTAACCTGCTTGATCTTTTCCTTGGAATCGATCGTGACAAGGTCACCGTTGTTCAGAAGTACCGTGGGTCCATCGATCGAATCAACTGGCGTCACCGCACCAGCCTTCCCAGGTCTTTCTATTTTTAACTGGGTTCCTGTTGCCAGGAACTCATCCGTAAGGAAAAGTGTTAAGGGGCTGATCCCGATGGATGCGAGTCCGCAGGTTCTCCCGCGGCCGTATCTCAATCTGAATCCCCCGGGTTTGGACGGATGAGAAAAGACGGGACGGCCCGCAATAAGGTCCTTGATGTACTTCACGGCCGCTTCAGCTGTCGGAACCAGCCCTTCATCTGTTATGTGTACGATCTCCTCCTCCTCATCTTCATCCTCGAAGGTGAACCCCATGTAGTTCCCATCCTCATCCACATCGGAAAGGTAGTCCTCCACGGTGTCCTCGATGTCCTTCATGGAGATCAATTTCTCGAGGATCTCATCCTCCCGGCAGACGTTTTCGGGATCCTTTCTGTTCTTCTTCTCTTCTGTCTTTTTTCCCTTTAGCTTTTCAAGGAAGTCCCAGCCCTTGATCTCCAGGGATTTGGAGATCTTGAGGATCTTGCTGGATTTCAGGAGCACTCCCTCCGCTATCACCAGGCAGATCCCGGAACGGACCTGATTGGTAGAAACCCTGGGTAGGTCGCGATTTCCCTGGACCTCGACCTTTTCCGTACCCTCACCATTGATGCAGACAGGACAGCTCCTGACGACGTTCTCGATCTCCGCATTGGTAGGTCTGTACTGAAGGTTCCTGTAGAGTTGGAACTCCTCTATGTACCTGGCGACTTCCTGATCGGTGACCTTGAACTCCCCGATCCCCAGCTTTTTTCGTACCTGGTCGGCGATCAATACAGATACCGCTTGCGCAGTGCCCCCTGCAGCTCGGATCGGCCCCGCAAAATACAGGTCTGCATAGGTGCTGCCGTCGGGGTTGGAACCGATCTTCACCTCGGCGATTCCTTCCAAGGGAGCCACCAGGACACCTTCGGTCAGAATGGCCAGCCCGGTCCTGGTAGCCTGGTCCAGGGCTTTTTGCTTATCCTCTCCCGAATCCACCATTGACTTGGCGACCTCCTGGGAGATCTGGAAGAGAAGCTTCTCCCTTCCCATCTTCGTCGAGAGTTCCCTTATCCTTTCGGCAATACCAGGAGGCCCAACCAGATTCTCCACCCTTCCGGCAAGGTCATCAGCGAAGGGGATCTCAACGACATCGGTAGGGTCGAAACCTCTTGATCTGGCCCTTTTTGCAATGGCAGCAGACAGGTTCGCTTTTTCCCTGAGGGATGAGAAATATTTCTCCATGTTCTCGGAAACGACAGGGCCTTGGCTCAATGGACTAGCACCCGAACGGATGGAAACTTCATACGATAAAACATTTTCCTCAACGGGTCCGAAACAGGTATGAAAGGCCCCCCTCATTATAATGGTCGTAGAAAAAGAGTGAAATCTTAATTAGAATGATATGTGACTGTATATCCCACCCTGTAGGGGAGTGCCGATAATGGATGTTTTCATCGTGGAGGATGAGCCGATGATACAGGAGCTCTATATGGACGCCCTCACGATCAGAGGGCACAAGGTTATTGGCTCGGCGGAAACGGGTGAAGAAGCCGTCAGGATGATCTCGAGCATGGAAAAAGTCCCTCAGCTCGTGATAATGGACCACAGGATGCCGGGTATGGGAGGATTGAGCGCAGCGAGGGAGATACTTGAGATGGACCCATCCGCCAGGATAGTTCTTGTAAGTGCGGATGACAGTGCTGTATGGGAATCCTTGAAGCTCGGTATTGTGGGATTGAAAAAACCCTTCAATATCGCGGACCTCATAAGATCGATCGAGGTAGCCATGCCAGCGTCCTCCGGGTCAAATAAGCCCTTGAAGAGAAAGGTCGACGGACCTTCCATCAAGCGAGGCGGTCTTTACCTTGTGGAGGAGATCGACGGTTCCAGGGGTGTGGCTCTTTTCAGGGAGCTCATGGAGGAAGGATACCATGGAATTGCGTTTACGAGAAGACATCCGGACGAACTGAAGGCCGAACTTGGTATGGAAAACATTCCTGTAGCATGGTTCACCTCGACACCTGACAGGGAGCAAACCTGCATCACTCCAGTCAACATACAGAAGATGTTGATAATGGTCCAGTCAGCCTTCTCGAAGGATAGCAGGGCTGTGGTCCTGGTAACCGGATTCGAGTATATTCTGTCGAACCTTCAGTTCGATAGAGCCCTGAACCTAATACAAGTTCTGAACGACAGGGTAATGTCGTCAAATGGACCAGTTGTCATATTCTCCTTGGATACCGGGATCTTGGATGAGAGGGAGAGGAAGCTCATTTCGATGGAGTTAAGAACCATTTAATTGCTGAAAACCTTCTTAGTTGCCCTAAAAATTGGATATTACATTTTTCCTAATGCAATTGAAAAAATGGGACATATGATTCTGCATCCAATGGTTTTATATAGTTACCAAAGTCATATTTTTAATAGGGCAGGGCAATTACAGTAATTTTATCAACACCTCTATCTCTTCCTAAATATGTCCCCCCCCTGCCCTAACTTTTACTGGCCAAAAGCAGAGGGGTAGGTTTTCTGACCATTCTCACGGATCTAACAGCAAAGGGGTTCGAAATAGGCCTTTGGATGTTTGCAGGCGGGGCATGTCTCGGGGGCCATCTTTCCCTCGTGGATATAACCGCAGTTCAGGCACTTCCATTTCCTTGGCTCTTCGGAAGTGAAGAAAGTTCCCGAACCAACCTTCTGGATAAGATCGTTATATCTTTTCTCATGTTCTACCTCGACCTTTGCCACCATCCTGAAGGTCTTTGCGACCTCGGGAAATCCCTCCTCATCGGCAATGTCGGCAAAACCCGGATATAGGATGGACCATTCCTCGTTCTCCCCAGCAGCAGCAGCTTTGAGGTTCTCCAATGTCGTCCCGATAACACCAGCTGGATACATGGCGGTTATCTCAACCATTCCGCCCTCGAGATGCTTGAAGAACAGCTTTGCATGCTCTTTTTCGTTCTCAGCTGTCTCAAGGAATATCGCCGAGATCGATTCATATCCGTCCTTCTTCGCCTGTTTCGCAAAGAATGTGTACCTGTTCCTAGCTTGTGATTCTCCGGCGAATGCTTTCAGTAGGTTCTGCTCCGTTCTAGTTCCCTTCAGACCTGGCATGTGAACACACCTCGAAGGGGGGAAGAGCGACCTGATAAATAAAGGGACCGAAAAACCTTTGTCAATCGTGGATCAAAGACTTTCGGTTCCTCATGGTCCGGCATGCATCATTTCCCATTCGATCTCGTATTCCTCTTCCTTGTCCAGCTGCTCTTTTTCAAGTTCGAGCAGCTTGAAATGGCCGATCTCCATTTGCGATAGGTATTCCAGCATCTTCCTTGTTTCACTGTCCTCGAACCTTTTTGCCAGGGAACCATAGAAATCAGCTGCTGCCTCTTCCGCTGTCATGGCCTGGAACATGATATCGGATGGCAGCGCTGATGGGTTCGTTATTCTGATATCCGGAAGTGGAACCGGGGTCGACCGGGGTAGAACGGGTTCCTTTTGAACGTTCATCCGGTAAACGGATTCCAGAAAGTCCTGGTGCTTTTTCTCCTCTCCGGCTATGAACATCAGCTTGTCGGAAAGGAAGCCGTTTGTGACCTTGGATGCCAGCTGATTGTATACGGCTGCGCTTTCCACCTCGCTCTTTATCGCGGCAAGGAGCAGTTCCTCGAGGGTGTATTTCGAGAGATCCATTTAGTCCACCTCTTTCACCCCTATGTGTTAAAGGCATATAGACCTTTAATGGCGGGTCGGGTGATCCCCGCCTTCTCTATTATCGGTATTTGTGTCCGGATCAGATCTTTCCGACCTTGTCCAGCGACTCCTCCATGCCCTCGTCACCGGGGGACCAGTTCGCAGGACATACCATCCCGGGATTCTCCCTGACATATATCGCTGCCTGGAGCTTCCTCATGATCTCTCTCGATGTTCTCCCTATGGAGTTGTCATGGATGTCCATTGCCTTCAGTATCCCTTCAGGATCGATGATGAAGGTGCCCCTGAGGGATTTCCCCTCCTCCTCGATCATTGTGCCGAAGGCTCTGCAAACCTTACCCGTGGGGTCTGCCATCATTGGATACTGGACCTTTCCGATCGCGGGGGAGTCGTTGTGCCATGCCAGATGAACAAAGGCCGAATCAGTGCTGACGGAGATTATCTCGGCACCGATCTTCTTGAACTCCTCGTAATGGTCTGCAAGGTCCTCGAGCTCCGTTGGACAAACGAACGTGAAATCCCTGGGATAGAAGGCGAGGATCAACCATTTTCCTCTGTAGTTAGAAAGTTTGATCTTTTTGATCTCATAGTCATGGAAAACCTCTGCTTCCAGGTCCGGTATTGCCTCTCCGATCATAACCATGGTCATTCCTCCGTCTTTCCAGATATCCTTATTCTGTTGCAGCCGGCGGGCTCGGAACAGGTCTGGCTGCCAGTTCGGCATCGAGCTGGAACAGGGCGGCTGGATGGTCACCGATGAGGGTCAGCTTGTCGACCAGCTCGTTGGCGTTCGCTTCCTCTTCCACCTGTTCCTTGACGAACCACTGGAGCATGTTGAAAGTTGCGTGATCCTTGATCTTCTGGGCCAGCTCAACAAGGTTGTTGATCCTGTTCGTGATATATTCCTCGTGTTCCAGGGCGCCCTGGAATATCTTCAGGAAGCTCTCGAACTCGTGGGGAGGCGCTTTGATCGTATCCAGTTGGACCTTCCCCCCTCTTTCGAGAATATAGTCGTAGATGATCCTTGCGTGAATATTTTCCTCCTTCGCCTGCATGTCCAGCCAGTGAGCCATGCCCTTGAGTCCTTTGTAGTTGCAGAAAGCGGACATGGACTGGTAAAGATATGCAGAATAGAGCTCTTCTCTTACCTGCTCGTTCAGTGCAGCAAGCATCTTTTCATTAAGCATCATTTTTCCCTCCGGATATGGTTAGACACGGTCATATTTCAATTTAACCCATAATTCTTTAGACCCTCGTTTCCGGGCTTATTTTTTTCCATGCCCCGGCATCGATCCGACTATTCAAGTACCTTGAACCTGTCCTTGACCGCTCTGCATAAAGGGCAGGTCCAATTTTCAGGAAGTTCGGAAAATGGGGTATTGGGAGGTAATCCTCCCTCGATATCCCCGGCATGAGGATCATACACATATCCGCATTTGCTGCATACCCATTTGGTCATGTCCAGATGCCTTTCATCCACCGCTTTCTCCGCCCATCCCGAGTATGTGGGGGCGTTCTTGGAAGATTGGCCGCCCTTGATATCCCTGTAGTAATTGTAGGTAAGGGGCTCGTCATCGTCAATTATCTCGGACTCCACAACCTCCCCAACGAAGATTGTATGGGTGGCTACATCGAGCTGGCCTACCAGCTTGAGGTCCATGTATCCGATGGTGTTGTCGAGGACTATCGGGGCACCCGTAGCAGCGAACTTGTAGTTGGTGTCCTTGAACTTGTCGATGTCCCTGCCCGATCTGAATCCCCATTTCCCCACGAACTTCAGAGGAGTATCCTTCTTGAGGATCGATATCGAAAAGACCCTGCTCCTTTCGATGAACTCGTGGGTAAAGTTCTTCTTCGAGACATTGATGGAAACCTGAGGCGGGGAAGAGGTCACCTGGTTGGCCGTATTGATGATAAGTCCGTTCAGCCTGTCCCCATCACGGGAGCTGACAATATACATTCCGTAAGTAACCTTGAAAAGGGTCTCCCCGACCAGTCGACCACCTGAAAATTCACAAAGTAGGCGATATATATAATGATTTTGAGGATATACTTTCTCTGGATGAGCGAACTCAAGGTCCCGGTCAAATGGGACATCAAGGCAAGGTTCGTGTCAAGGCCCAACAGGTTCCTTGCCATGGTGGAAATGGGTGAAAACGGCCGGAGTGTGGTGAAAGCCCATGTTCACGATCCCGGAAGGTTGAAGGAGGTACTCTTCCCTGGTAACGAGGTTCTGCTTCGAAGGGCAGACTCGAGGGTCCGGAAGACAAGATGGGATGTCATAGCCGGGAAGGTCGGGGATACATGGGTGCTGGTAAACTCCTCTTTCCACCGTCCGATATCATCGGCCACTTTGATGGATATTGATATTGCACCTTTCGGAAAGCTTTCATCCTTGAGGCCGGAGGTGAAGGTGGGAAAAAGCAGGCTGGACTACCTTGCTATAGACGAGAACGGCCAGGAACTTTATATCGAGGTCAAGGGCTGCTCATTGACCAGGGATGGGATCGCCCTGTTCCCCGATGCCCCCACAACAAGAGGTACCAGGCATATCTGGGAATTGATAGAGATCGCCCGAACAGGAAAAAGGGCCGGGATCATGGTCATCGTTCTGGGACCGAAGGCGGAGTGCTTCATGCCAAATTTCGAAACCGACCCGGATTTCGCCCGGGCGTTCAAGGAGGCGGTAGACGCGGGGGTCGAGATAAGACCGATATCTTTCGAACTTGTTGAAGATCATCTTTTATTCAGGGGCGAGGTCCCTCTTTGCTATGGTATATCTAGATCATAGGAGCCACAATACGGCAGACCTCTTCAAGCAGTTCTGAATCAGCATCCGTGAACGGGTGGATGATATGGGAATCTATATCCAGCTCTCCCACGATCTCCCCATCTCTGAGGATCGGAAGAACGATCTCAGATCTGACCTCGGGGCTGCAGGAAAGATAATTAGTCTCCCTTGTAACATCCTGGACCAGGAACAGCTTCCCGGTTTCCGCTGCCTGCCCGCATATGCCCTGGCCGAAAGCGATATTCGTATGTTCGGTCGGCTCCCCTGCAAAGGGCCCAAGTACCAGCTCCCTGTCCTTTTGCCTGTCGACCAGATAGAATCCGACCCAGTCATAGTGCTCCACTTCTTCCTTCAATAGAAGGCATATCCTTTGAAGCCGATCGGAACCACCTTCCCCGATGATCCCTTTGATCTTTTCGGTCAGTATTTGTATCCTTTCGGGATTGAGAGCCATCATCACACCTCATTTGAAGATCGAACCTGTCGATCGGTACCAGATCACAATATCCAGATGGGAGACCGGAATATCAATCTTATCAGCGAATCCCTTCATCTTCTCCTCGATCTCGAGATATTTTTTACCCCCGAAGGAAGATGGCATCCCTCCTATCACTTTGGCTCTGATAAGTGTCCTGAGAATATGGCGGTCGAGAATGGTCAGCTCATCTCCCAGTCCGATATTCCGGAGGAAATGGCTTGCTTCCTTGTAACCCAGCCCTTTGATGTTCCTCACGATCCAATCCCTTGCAGATGGAACGTCCTCGAAATCCCTTAAGAAGTCAAGGAGGCGGATCCTTTCACCCTCGTAGAAGCGTTCCCTGGCTTCGATAAGATATCCCGCTTTCTTGTATTTGAAACGAACATTCGATACCGCGTCCAGGACCTCCTCGTAATTGCCTTTTAGAAGGATATCCCCGCAGGCCATGTCCTCCACGGCCCCCCAGCAAACCTGAGCCTTTGATTGAGGTGTGAGAATGCAGAAAAGGAGTTCGTGGAGAGCTGCCTCTTCATCATCCGAATCCCATATCCTTCTAAATCCGGAAAGGGTTTTCTCGATATCTCCCCATATCTCGGAGTATGTCTCCTTCAGGGAGGCGACCTCGCCCGCATCATAGCTCATATCAGGGACTTTATGTGGTCATATATTTTGGACCTTTCCTCCTCGCTAACGTTCATTATGGAGGTGAGCGCCATGAGGAGGTCTTTCTCCTCTCTCTCTATGGAGACGTCCTTCAGAGCTTCCTTGAGGATCGATTCGTAAATGGTCAGCTCATATAAATGGTTCGAATCGTCTTCGGATATGGCCTCCATCTCATCCTCGCTGATTGGTACTTCTTCATCCTCGATCCATCCCATTATCTCGTCCATCTTGTCATCGGAAAGACCGAGCTTATCCTCGAGGATCAGGATAAGGCCGCTTTCATCCAGTGAAATGTATCCATCCTTGGTGACCTTTTTCATGAAAGCGTAGTAGATATATTCTTCGCGGTTCATGAGCATTCCCACTGGCCTAGATGAATTCTTAAATATTAATAGTTGGTTAACTTGATAGGAGTGGGGAGTATATGATATACGTCAACACCGAGGAGATACCTGGAAAACGAGTGGTGAAGGTCATCGGCATTGCCAATGGCAGCACCATCAGAGCAAAGCACATCGGCAAGGATATCCTTGCTGGTTTCAAGAACATCGTCGGCGGGGAGCTCAAGGGATATACTGAGATGATGGAGGAGGCCCGCAACGAAGCGACGGAAAGGATGCTAAAGAGCGCTCAGAGCATGGGTGCCAATGCCGTGGTCAACGTGAGGATGTCCACCGCTTCCCTGATGCAGGGAGCGGCCGAGGTATACGTTTACGGGACCGCGGTAGTGGTCGAGTGAGCGGGTGATGCGTTTGGCAGATACAATACTGTGCTGCTTCTACGTATTCTTCCTTGTCATTGTTCCACTGGCATTGTTCGTCGTGCCAATGATAACCGGCCAGATAATTGAAAGGAAGCATTTCAAGGAGCTGGAGGCAAGGGAGGCCGAGATCCGCAGGAAGGTCCTCGTCCATAACAGAAGAACACCCGTGATAACAAGACCTGCAAGGATGACCGTCGTCGCTGGCGAGGTCTGCATCGGTGCCGACAGGTTCAAGACCTGGCTTGCCGGGTTCAGACAGTTGGTTGGCGGTCGAATGGGATCGCTTTCGCCTGTTGTGGAGAGGGCAAGAAGAGAAGCGCTCCTCAGAGCACTCGAGTCGGCAGCGAAGGAGGGATACACCGAGGTAGGCAATCTTAGGTATACCACGGCCAACCTGAAGTGGAACGCCCCGAAGCAGAAGGAACTTCTGATCAGCGTTATGGCATACGGAACTGCCTATGCGGCATAATTTTAAGTCGGTAGACAGGATTTCCATGGCGGCAGATGATGAGCAAGTCCAGGCTGATCGTTGATGATCCCTATGAGTGCTGATGCCATCCTAATACCGGAGGAGACCCTTTCACAGGCCGAAAAGGCCGCGGAGCTTATCTCGTCCAGACTACCCGCCATGGTTGTAACAGGTGCGGGCATCTCCGTTGAATCCAGCATACCTCCGTTCAGAGGTCCGGGAGGTTTATGGGAGAGATATGACCCGTACGAGTACGGTCATATAGACACCTTCAGGAAGCACCCTTTGAGGACATGGGAGATGCTCCGAGAGATAATAGACGGAGCAATGGGATCGAAGCCTAACGAGGCCCATGATGTCATATACCGATTGGAAAAGAAAGGCTGGGTAAGACCGGTCGTAACCCAGAACGTCGACGGACTTCACGCTCTGGCCGGCACAAAGGACCTCCTGGAGGTCCACGGGAATGCAAGACGTATCTATTGCCCGACCTGTGGTAAAAAGGAATACCTGGACACAACTACATGGTCTGATTTCAAGATCGAATGTTCTTGTGGCTCCGTAAAACGACCTGACATCGTTTTTTTCGGAGAGCAACTGCCCGAGGCCGAGATCCAGGCCGCCTTCAACAAGGCTTACGAGGGCGTTGACCTCATTGTTGTCGGTACATCGGGACTAGTTCATCCTGCAGCCATGATACCGGGTATTGCCAAGGCCTCAGGTGGGAGGATAGTCGAGATAAATCCTGAAAAGGGAGACCTGTCGATGGTCGGGCCCGATATTTTGATACAAACCAGAGCTACCATTGGTATGAGGGCCCTTGAACTCGCACTCGAGAAGGTCATGGGGAAATGAAGGGTACGGCCCATACTTCGGTATCGAAATGGACATTACCGACTAATTTCCATTTACGGTCTACAGTATTTATATAACACCACCCGATTAGATATAGCCATGCGGAAATACCGGTGATGCCTTGAGATCCCTATACAGATCGGTCCTGCTCTCGACCGCCCTTGCCGCTTTATTCTTCCTGGCATTTCCAAATGGATCGGTTGAGGGCGAGGAGGTAACTTTGCTGACCCTCGATTTCGAGGAGGATGACGGAGGTCTCGTGCATGGAGGCACGGGTGATGCATGGGCCTGGGGGATGCCGGGTCCGGGTTCATCGGAAAACCCGGGTCCATCAGGTGCGGGAGACGGTGATCTGGCCTGGGGATGCCCTCTGAACGGAACATATCAGAACGGAACGAGAGCCTATCTCCAACTCCAGGAGCTTGACACGTCGTCTTATATGAGCCTTTCATTGAAGTTCATGTACTGGATGGACCTCTCCCTAAAGGAAAATGAACAGGACGAGGATGGTGCAGTCCTTGGAGAGGACCATTGTTATCTCCAGATAAGCATCGATGGCAGGGAATGGGAGGATATTGCTGATCTCACAGGATCAAGGACCAGTTCCTGGACCCAGGGGAGCTATATCATCTCAGAAAAGCTCGCAGATACGCTGTCCATTAGGTTCCTTCTTGTCGACGACCCTGACGGCTACACGGATAACGGGTTCATGCTGGATTCGGTAGATATCTCGATCGAGGAGAGACCCGAAGTATCCCTCTCACTCGGTCCGGATCCTTACATCCCCCCCGTTGTGGCAAGAGGGGAGACAGCAAGGATAACCTTCCAGGTCATCGATAACGGAATGACTGTCCCTGATGATACTTACGTGACCGTCTACATAGAATCCCTTGGGGAGAACCAGGAGTTCTATCAAAGGTCGGTGATCACCAAAGGGACCACCGGGAGCCGGGTGGTGGAATGGTATCCTTCCTCTTCGGGTTCGTTCAGGGGATGGATCAACCTTACGGTGGGAGGCGAATATAAGGAAGGGAAGTCCTTCAACATGAGGTCATTTGTTCCCATATATTACGATGATTCCTCGGACGGGACATCCCATCTCACGGTCCATGACGGGCAGGGTGAAGCCGAGTGGACAACCATTAGTCCGCCTCTGGAAGGCTTTTCGATGTCAGGCGGCCGGGCATTGTGGTATGGATCACCGACAGGGGGGCCGAATGGAACATTGGGGTTCACAGGGCCAACATGGGCTTATGTCGAAACCGAATGGATCGATCTTACCTATTATACAGATTCTTTCATCTATCTCTATCACAGGTATGGGTTTCAGGGACCGGTAGGATCATCAGGTGGTGTTGTGGAGGCCTACGGAGAAGATGGCAAATGGCATGTTCTTGAACCACTGGGTTTTTCCTACGGAAAACTGAAGGACAATATCTCTGCACCGATGGGAGGGATAGAAGCAATTGTCGGTTCGGAGGATTGGGGCGTGGACGGGTTCGAGCTTGCCCCTTTTACCGGAGGCAGTACCAGGTTGAGATTCTCGGTCGTGGCCGATCCATCAGGATATGGCGAAGGATGGTTCATAGACGATATTATGGTGGTTGGCGAGGGATATGATCCATTCGATACGGAACCCCCGGCTCCGATACAGGGATTGTCGATCGAGGTCGTTGACGAGGGAGCTGTTGCTGTATTCTGGGACCCTTCCTTCGCCAGGGATTTCGACCATTACAATGTGTATGTCGAGAGGTTCGAGTTCGATGACGTCCTCGGTCTGGATCCTCTTCTTGAGCTGGATTCCATAGATCAGGATTCGGTGATCGTTCAGGACCTTGATCCATTACTTCAGTACTGGGCCGGGATCACTGCTGTCGATATCGTCGGGAACGAGAACACCGAGGTCCAACCAGTGTCCTTTAAACCGAGCGAGGTCGATGAGAACAGGCCCCCCGTGGCGGATATCAAGATAGAAGGAGGAGGCTACGCAAGGACGGTCGGGGATGACATAGTGTTCGATGGATCCGGCTCGAGAGACCCTGACGGGGACCCTTTGACCTATTTCTGGACCATGCCGGATGGAAGTACCTTCAGGGGCTCCTCCGTTACCTGGAAGGCAGACAGGAAGGGGGATGATCTGGAAGTGGTTTTGATCGTGAAGGACAGCCACGGTCTGTCCGACACCGAGAAGGCAACTATCGATGTTCTGCCGGATGATGTCCAGATATATGATAGGGGGGACATCTGGCCATTCCTTGTAATTGCCATACCGATCGTTCTTCTGATAATAATTTTCGTGGTGATCGTCAGTATGGTTCGCAGCGGGACCAGAAAACGCCTTGAGAAAAGGCTCGAGAAGATCGGTCTGGATCCGGAGGGTTTCCTTCATTCCAGGGGCAAGGGATCCGATCACGGCACGCCTCATTCAACTAGGGAGGTTCACGAGGGGCCGAAGGTCCACGATCTGGTCCCCGTAAAAGCCGAGAAGAAGATCGATAAAGGATCCGAGACGATACATGAATGGAAGGAGCCGCATAAACGAAAGAGGGACAGCAGGGAATCGACCGCAAGGAAGCAGGAGGTTAAGACGGTCAAGGTCGTGATCGAGTGTCCGTTCTGTTCCGAACTTTTCAAGGAAAAGGTGGAAATAAAGGCTTTGAAGGACCACGAGGTCATGACGGTGAAATGCCCGCACTGCGGCAGGGCTGGTGACATCACTCCTTAGGTCAAGTTTATTTCCTGCAAATGCACTTCACATCTGGTGCAGGGTAGATGAGGTCTGTCGCTCTCCTAATTGCCGTCATACTGCTTTCTCCGATCCCGGTCCTGTCCGTCGATGGGAAGGACAGGACCGAAAGAGCATCCCCTCCGAGGGCAGTATCATTCACGGATGTCGGAGCTACGGCATTCGATCAGACCTCCGCACCTACCTTCATCTCCACCGTAGACTGGAACAACGATGGTTACCAGGACCTCCTCTTCAACGGGAACAGACTGTTCCGAAATAACGGCCCCCCCTTCTGGAACTTCACACTTCAGACATCCGTCTTCGGGTCGTCGACATCCGGGTCCCGCAACGGTATATGGGCGGATTGGGACGGGGATGGCGACCAGGACCTGTACCAAGGGTGCAGTCAGGGAAATGCAGACAGGTTCTGGGAGAACCAGGGATCCCCCGATTTCAAGCTTGTCGATGTCTCGACCGGGGTCTTCGGAAGCTGGCGGAACCTTCACCCCAACACGGGGAATTCATGGGGGGACTTCGACAGGGATGGTGATCTGGATCTCTACGTGGGCAATGGCGAAGATTGGAACGACGGGAATCCCATCTACTTTCCCGATTATTTCCTTCGTAACGAGAATGGCCAGACGTTTACTGACATTTCCTCGACCGCCGGAATGAGGACCGGGGAGAACTTCTATTCAAGGGGAGTTACATGGGGCGATTACAACAACGATCACTGGCAGGATGCATACGTTTCCCATTACAGGATACGGGAGAACCATCTCTTCGAGAACCAGATGGACGGCACATTTGACGAAGTGGGGCAGGAGAGGAACTGCTCGGGAACATACGCGAATGATTGGTATTACGATTCCACGGCGGGAGGCGTCTACGGACAATACTGGTGGGGTCCGAACTGGGGGCATACCATAGGATCAGCTTGGGCCGATCTCAACCGGGACGGCAACCTGGACCTGTGGACCTCCGACTTCGTTCACAAGTATGTCGGATACATCGGCACCTATTACGATATCCGGGGATACATCTGCGACGATGGTAATCTTTACATCAATGACGGGGCGCCGTATTACAACTTTCAGGATTTCAGGAACACTTCGGGAATTCCAAGGTGGCCGGTAGGGGGACAGGGAACATATAGAGGAGACCAGACCTTCTCCGGGGTGGCCATAGGAGACTATGACAACGACGGCTGGGAGGACATCTACATCCCCCAGGTCTACGGCGACCTCCCCTACACGACCCCCCACCTATATCGTAATAAAGGATATGTTCTGGATGGATCGGTTCCGGATGGAACCACCTTCGAGGACGTTACCGATTCCCTGGGGATAGTCGGCGCCAACACCTATGCATGTCTCTGGCTGGATTACGACAACGACGGGGACCTCGATCTTGTCACTGGTGGGGCTGATACCTGGGATGGCTCCAACTGGCAGAACTACAGGGTCAGATTGTATCAGAACCAGGGAACCGGAAATAATAGATTCATCAAAGTCCAACTGAACGGGACCGGATCTAACCCCAATGCCATCGGGGCAAGAGTGACCATGGGTTCGGAACAGATCAATAACTCTAGACAGATACTCTTACGCGAGGTAAGAGCTGGAACCGGCCATGCACATCAGGAATCGAATATTCTTCACTTTGGTCTTGGTTCGAATTTGTATCCGGAGCTTATGGACCTTTATTCTCTTCAGGTCGCATGGCCTGACGGAAATGTGGAGTGGGTCAGGGTTAGGGAATCCAATACGATCCTATACATAAACCAACCTTCACAGGACCTATATCCTAAGGTGAACTCTGTTACCGTAATACCCCGGGAACCCAGGGAAGATGAATCCGTGACGATAACCGTCGATGCTTCTCCAAATAATTCACCCATTCATTATTATCTCTGGGACTTTGATTCGAACAACCACTATGATGCTCTTACAAGTTCCAACTCTATCTCGTTCATTCCACGGCAGGGAGGTTTGAAGCAGGTCAGATGCAGGGTCTCCGCATCGGATGATCCAGCGAATTTTTCCTACAGGACAGAGATCTATCCCATCGAGATCGATGTTGAAAATGTCAGACCGAAGATCCTACTCGATCCCAGCATCATGATCGACATGGATGAGATTCTTTTTCTCCCGGATGAATGGATCGATGATACTTACTCCGATTTGAAGAACCTGACCTGGAGTGTAAGCTGGGGAGATGATGGCTTAACAGAGGGCTTGGGTGATTTCTCTCCCAACCATACGTATAAGGTCCCTGGAGAATTCGAACTTGTTGTGACGGTCAGGGATGAGGAATTCATGGTAAAGGGGCAAACCCTGGTCGAGGTCAATAACGTGTTCCCCTGGGGCTGGGTCGAGCCCTGGGACGGAAATGATACGGTCCACTTCGAGGACGACCTGATATACTTCACACCCACAGTGTTGGATTCCCCGTCAGATACCGGTCAGAAACGGATCCGATGGGATTTCGGGGACGGGACCGTTCAGGATTCCTGGTCGGACCTTTCCGATGGTGCTCATAGATACTCCAAGGTCGGCAACTACACGGTGAAAGCTCTGGTCCGGGACCAGTACGGGGGAGAGGGCATTCTATACGGATGGGTCAATATCACCAACAAGGCGCCCTCCCTGGTCTGGGTGGACGATGATCCCGGCACCCTTAATGTATACGAGGATTCGGCCCTCGACCTTGATGATCTAGTTGAGGGTCTGGATACCACATCGGACCAGCCCTTGCTGGAATACAACTGGGACTTCGGCAACGGAAACGAGAGCGGCTGGAGATCGACCCCGGACGCTGGAAATATCTACCAGTTCAGCGGGGTTTACGGCCTGACCTGCACCGTAAGGGACGATGACGGGGACACAGCGTCCCTTTCCCTGAACGTAGAGGTTCAGAACGTCGCACCCCAGATAGAGGAGGTCTCCTCACTGTACGACGTTTTCGAGGACGAGACCGTGGAACTGGCGGTTAGGGGCAAGGATACTCCTTCGGACCGTGACCGTTTGACATATGAGCTGAGGTTCCCAGACGACCACAAAATAACGAGCGATAACGGAACATTCCGGTTCTCCCTCCCCCATAAAGGCCAATATGAACTGGTGGTCGCCGTCATCGATGATGACCTCGAAAGCGATGTTGAAACGGTCTTCCTGAACGTTCTTAACAGGCTTCCGAAAGGAGAGATATTCACGGAGAACTCGTCATATGACGAGGATGAGGAGATCATCTTCAAGGCGGTTGACCTCTGGGATACATCGCATGACATACAATTCCTGGTGGTCACATGGGACTTCGACGACGATAGCGGGCCTGTCACGGCCAAGGAAGCGGTCCATACTTACACGAGGAAGGGCAGGTATACCGTGAAGATGTCCATTGACGACGGGAACGACAGGGTAGTCAAGGAGAAGGACATAGTTATAGACAATCCGGTTCCCACGGCGGTAATGGATGTTTCGAACCTGTCGGTCGATATCGGTTTCGTGATCACATTCTCGGCGGCCGGCAGCTCTGACAATCCATCCGACGTGGGTTCACTGCTGTACCTGTGGGATTTCGACGACGGCGAAGATGCCGAGGGTATGATGGTGACCCATGCCTTTACAAAGGCCGGGTCCTACACGGTGGTCCTCGAAGTCATGGACGATGACGGGGCGGTCTCATACGCCGATATCGTGATCGAAGTGAAGGGAGCGGGCGATATCGCCAAACCCGATGGAAGCGGAGGTTCGTACGTTCTTCTCCCTGTGATATTGGTCATAATTGCCGTCCTGCTGATCGGTGCCTTGATCATTGCTGGTATGGTCCTTTTAAAAAGAAAACAGGTACCTCCTGCCGGTCCACCACCCCAGATGCAGTATTTTCCTTCCAGCCAGCTTCCTCAGGGATATCAGAGAAGCAAACCACCTTCCCTGTCGCCTCCAGCTGGAGCCATTACAAGCGGCCCTCCCCCGCCTCCTCTTCCGCCATCGCCTCCTCGATCTCCCTGATCTCCTTCTTTCTTCCAGGGGTAGACCGGATCGTGAACCGGTCCACCATCCCGTTGATGTAGTTAGGGTTCGCCTCTACCATGATGAAGTTCCTTCCAAGCTCCCTTGCGACATGCCCCGAGGTCCCGGTTCCTGCGAAGGGATCAAGGATCACGTCCCCCTCGTTCGTCGATGTTAGAACTATCCTGCGAAGGAGTTCAGCGGGTTTCTGGGTAGAATGAAGTCTTGCCCCATCATCGTTCTTGAGCCTCTCTCTGCCGGTACAGAGGGGGATGACCCAAATGTTCGCCCCGACCTTGCCGACACCGAACTCCTTGGCCCGGTCCCTGTGGAACGTGTAACCTTTGACATCTTTGTCCTTCAGCGCCCAGAGCAGGGTTTCCGTCGCGTTCGTGAATCGGACACCGAGCCAGTTCGGCATCGGATTGGTCTTGACCCAGATGACATCGTTCAGTATCCAGAAACCCATATCCTGCATGATCTTTCCTATGCGGTGGAGAGAATGATAGGTGGAGATGACCCACACGGTCCCTTTTGGTTTCAGGACCCTTCTGACCTCGGAAAGTACATCCTCTATGAACCTATCGTAATCCTCGAAGGACCCGAACTTGTCCCACTCGTCCCTCACAGCGACAACGACATTGTTCTGGTTCCATCTTTTGAGGTCTTTCTTCGGAAGCTGCAGATAGTACGGAGGGTCCAGAAACACAAGGTCCACCGAGGAATCAGGAAGTTTTGAGAGGACATCTCTGCAGTCACCTACAATGACCGAATCCATAACATTCTCGATGCTGGACCGCTCGATATTTTCGATATCCCTGATGACCCTGAGGGGTGGTCCCCGCTCCATCGATGACGCATCGGGATACCTTCCTAAATACTTACCCCCGATGAAAAGGATCTACTGGCCAGGGTAGTATTTTGCGATATAGGGTTCGTCGATCCTCTTGAGCTCTTCCTTGGGTATGATCTTGAGGAGCCTCCATCCAAGAGAGAGAGTATCCTCTATTGACCTGTCCTCCTCTATACCCTGGGTGATGTACTCCTTCTCGAAGGCATCCGCGAACCTGAGATAAGCCCGGTCCCTATCCGTAAGGGCTTCTTCTCCGACAACTGCCACGAGGTCACGGAGATTCACACCTTCGGCATATCCAGCATAGAGCTGGTTCGAGACCTGGTCATGGTCCTCCCTCGTCCTTCCCTTTCCGATACCCTGTTTCATCAGCCTTGAAAGGCACGGAAGCGGGTTCACTGGTGGTTTAACGGCCTTTCTATGAAGGTCCCTTGAAAGAACGATCTGTCCTTCAGTGATGTATCCGGTAAGGTCAGGTATGGGATGGGTGATATCATCATCCGGCATCGTCAGGATCGGGATCTGGGTGATAGTGCCGTTCCTTCTCTGGATCCTGCCGGCCCTTTCGTAGATCTGGGAAAGATCGGTATACATGTAACCCGGGTACCCCCGCCTCCCAGGGACCTCCTCCCTCGCAGCTGCGATCTCTCTGAGGGCCTCACAGTAGTTCGTCATGTCGGTCAGGATAACAAGGATATGCATATCCTTCTCGAACGCCAGATATTCAGCCGTCGTAAGTGCCATCCTTGGTATGATGATCCTCTCTATGGCAGGATCGTCTGCCAGATTGAGGAAGAGTACGGCCCTTTCCAGTGCTCCCGATTGTTCGAAGGACCTGATGAAGAAGTTAGCCTCCTCCGAGGTGATGCCCATTGCACAGAAGATGACCGCGAAATCCTCCCCCGTTCCGAGAACCTTGGCCTGTCTTGCGATCTGGGCAGCAAGCTCGTTATGTGGAAGACCTGAGGCCGAGAAGATCGGCAGCTTCTGTCCTCTGACCAGTGTGTTCATTCCATCTATGGTTGAGATCCCGGTCTGAATGAATTCCCTCGGATACTCTCTTGAAGTAGGATTTATAGGCTCTCCGTTAATGTCCACCCTTCGTTCAGGGATGATAGGAGGCCCGTCATCGATGGGTCTGCCTGTACCCGAGAAGACCCGTCCCAGCATGTCCGGAGATACGGGTATCTTCATGGTCTCTCCAGTGAAACGAACAGAGGTGGACTTCGTGTCTATACCTTTTGTCCCTTCGAAGACCTGGACAATTGCCTTGTCAAGATGGGCCTCCAGGACCTGACCCAGTCGGATCTTACCCTCCGGTGACCTGATCTTGACGACCTCGCCGTAGGCGACCCCCTCCACATCCTCGACAACCATTAGCGGCCCGGATACCTCGGTCACGGTCGAATATTCGATGTCTTTATTGGCGGAACGAGCCATGCTCGGGAGATGAACAGTTTGATATTAAACCTTAGTCCCGCTTGAACTTTTCTTTCTGCATTGTTTCAGCACAACATTGCGAATCCAACAAAGGGATACGAAACTGTTCTGTCCAGAAAGGGCGGTGACAGAGGCATTTCGGGTCTATTCCTTCCTTCTTAAAAGGATAAGCACCAGCAGTGCGCCGATCGATAGGACCACTAGCGAAACCAGAAGAACGTTCACGAGCCCATCATCACGCTCCCTTTCGATGGAAACCTCGGTACTCATAACGTTGTTTGCCTGGAGGTAGCCGTTCATCCCGCTGTATTCATCCCTTGACGATACCCTTGCTTCGATGGTGTGAGTTCCCTCGTCCAATTCGGGAAGCTCGATGGTGACGGCTCTCTCCGAGTCCGCCTGGACCTCGACAATCTCATGGTTCCAGTTTGCACCATCCACGAACATCTCGACGGTGACCTCCCTTGCCCCTGATCGGTTCGCATGGACCATGACAACTGCATTGCCGTCCCTGATTGCCAGCCCCTTTACGGAGATGTCCGTCAAGGGTATCATGACCTCAACGGCCTTTCCCTTTTCGGGAACGAACTCAATGTCCTTCCTCGCGGTCCCCCACTTGGCTTCCACCGTGTAATTCACGGTGCCTGTCCCGCCGTCGATCTTCCTGTATCCCCAGATCGCCCCGACGTCGGCTGTCTGGACGGTGTATCTTGAACCCAGTGACGACTGGAGGACGACATCGGCACCAAGGACGGGAATACCGCTCGGCCCTACGATATCGATCTCGAGCCATCCCCACCAGGCGATCAACCCTATGCTTTTTTGTGAGGGTTCGAAATGGTTGCCAGGGTATGCCCTTTCAGACCAGGTTTCGTCCTCGATCGCCCACTGACCGAACTCTTCGAACCGACATCCCGTGATATTCACGGCCGAACTGTCCTCGATAAGTAGGCCGACCTCATTGGTCAAGAATGAGATATTGGTGAGAACCAACGGAGCGCCCGATGTGATCCCATAAGTGGAGCCCATAACAATGGAGTCCACCAGGGTGAAAGGATTGTTGCCCTGAACGTTGAACCCTATGAAGGAGGTCTCGAGCACGTTCGAAGCGAAGGTTCCATCTGCTGAACAGTTCACAAGTTCGATCCCGGTGCCGACCCCGACTATCTTAGTTGAGATCAGGTCCTCAATTATCGAATCCGAAGCGCTGAGACCAAAGAGACCATCGGTAATATTGATCTCGGAGTTTCTAAGGGACACCCTGCTTTCCAATGTGTGGATGCCTGCATTGAAGGAGCCATCAAGTTGCAGACCGTCGATCACGAGATGCCCTCCGTTCATCACGGAGATCCCGGCGGTCTGGGAAAAACTGAGATTGGTGGTGACCAGGGAATCCTTTATGGAGACCATGCCCGGTCCGTAATGCGTGATGCCGGTCATTTCCACTTCGGTATCCTTCATTGAAATATTACCGGAATTGGACAGGGCCCCGGAGATGTGAGAAGCTTCGAGGTGCAGGTCTCCTCCATCCAAACGGATCATGCCGGACCGCTTCATGGTAAGATCATTGGCTGTCAGGGAAACACCCTCGATGTAAATTCCGAAATAACCGTTCTCTTCATCTATGCACCCTTCAAGGATGACACGGTCGAAACTTGCGCTCCCGAGGAGATCCATGTAGAATCCATGTTCCGACGATCCAGAGGTGATGATCGAATCCACGATCGTAAGCGATCCGGTCGTGTTGACTACGATCCCCTTCCCCTCCATCGTTACCGTGGAATTTACTATCCTCATGTCCCCTTCCACGAACAACGTGCCATTGTATGAGACAGCGGTGTCCGCAATGTCAACACCATCCCATACGATCATCTGGTCAACGTAGGGGTCCCCGTTCGGGACATCGCAGCACTGTGCCTGGACCGTGGCGGTTCCCATGAACAGGAACAACAGGAAAAGGACCCACACCGGAAAACGGTTCATCCAACTGCCTCCGCCGTCAGATGTTGCACCAACTACATTTACCTGTCCCCTTACAGACATTGCACTCCCCAGTGGTCTTGCATGAGTGGCAATCATCTCCCAGGGACTTGCCCGAGCCTCCGCAGGTGGAGCATTTCCCTGATCCATCACACCAGATGCATTTCCCCGATCCCTTGCAGGAGAGACAGTTCGGGTCACCGCCCCCGACCGCTTTCTCTTCGGCCGCCTCGTTCTCATCCGTGGTCTCCTTCGCTGGTGGGAGGGCCGGGAGCGGTTCCTCGGCTTTTTCCATGGCAGGGCTTTTCAGCTTGAGAAGGACCTTCTTCTTGTAGAATTTGCTCTCCTTGTGGTTAGGGTCCATGGAGAGGATTATCTCGAAGAGCCTCAGGGCTTCATCCAGTCTGTCCTCTTTATAGGCCTCCTTTGCGAGCTCCTTCAACTCCTTTATCTCATCAGATGGAGCTTTGCTCTCCTCCTTTGCGGGTGGTAGGGCGGGTCTGAACGAGGATCCCTTGATCTGCTCTTCATAGGTCTCGATCGAGTATGGGTCCGTTATGCTTTTGGCGAACATCTCCTTTCCCTGGTTCTTCTCGAGCTTCGCTTCCTTGAGCAGGTTCGCCTTGATCTTCAGGAGCTTCTTGACATTCTCCTTGAAGATCGCATATTCTTCATCCAGGGTTTGTTTGTCCCCGATCAGAAGCGGCTCCACCCTCGAGATGTCGATACCGCGGGTAGAGAGTTCCTTCAACTTTCTCGAGATCTCCCCTCTCCGCTTTTCCTCCTTCTTGTTCAGTGCCTTGAGCTTCGTGAACGCATCCAGCACCTCGTCGGAAAGCTCAGGATCGTCCATATTGTTCCTTATGAACGTCTCTGAATCGGGGAACCACCCCCTTTCCTCGGCCGGTAGGTTGGATTTGAAGGATTCAAGAGAGGCTATTGCCCTGGTGTATTGTAAAATGATGTTCTCCAGTCCCTTGACAGTATCCTCTTCCTTCATAAGGTGGAGGATCCTGTCCATCTTGTATCCCTGCCCTCTCCACACCTTGAGCAGGTCATTGAGCTCCTTTCTTTTCGAGCGAAGTCCTTCCATGTCGTTTACGACCTCGAGGATGTAGGCCATCTCCTTCCTGACCGTTTCGATAAGCTCTGGATTCTTGATCTTGAGTTGGACCTTGTGGATCATGTCGTCCAGGTCCTTGTGTCGAATATTCTGGAGCTTCCCTTCGAGTTCCGTAAGTTCCCTAATTTTAACGGAATAATCCTCGTATATCGCTTCCGCCTGCGCAATATCCTTCTTGGCCGCATTCTCGAGTTTGGATATCTTGAATCCCATACCGTTCCATTCCTTGATCGCCGCCTCTATACGCTGGGAACGGACCTTCTGGTTGAGGATATTTTCCTTCAGGTCGTTGATCTCTTTTTCTACAGATTCTATGCTTGTTGGATCGAATAGTTTCTGTGAAATACTTGAAACCTCTTCCTCGAAACCGGTCGCATCCAGTTTGAACAATTTCTCCTTCAGCGACCGAAGACGTGCTGTCTGTCTGATGAAAATATCGAACTCCTCCTCCAGCAAGTTGATGTCCTCATCGAGCAACTGTGAGATCATATCGGTCTTGAATCCTTCCTCGGAATATTTTTCGAGGCTCTTTTTTATCTCGACCCTTCTGGTGGTTTCCTCGGTCTTCCTCTTCTGGCTGTCCTTTTCGCTTTTGAGGTCTTTTTCCAGGGAGAGCATTCGCTCGACCACCTGGTCGAGCTGCCATGGATCGTCGATCATCTTTTCAATGTCATGGACCTTCTTTTGGAACTTCTCCAACATCGGGTCATCCTTGAATACCTTCAACTTCTGTTTCTCCTTCAGAAGGAACTCCACATTGCTCTCGTAGATGTTGAACTGCTTATCGAGGTAGTCTAGGTCTTCATCGTTCTCGAGAATGTCCTCCAGCGATGATGTGTTCAATCCCTGTCTCTTGAACCTGCTGATCCTATTCCTGAGCGTGGTGAACCTGCCTTCGATGGACTTCAGGGATGTCACAAGTGCGCTCAGCCGCCTCTCGATATTGTCCAGCCTGTCAAGTCTGAAGGTCGCGATCTCGATCTCGTCGATCTTCTTCTTGTAGCTTCTTCCGACGTGATCGAAATCCTCCCTCACTCTGTTAATCTTTCCTCTAAGAACCTCGGCTTTTTCTATCTGGCCGCCTATGGATATGAACCTTTTCTCGATCTCATCGAACTGTCTGTTGAAAAGACTTGGCTCCTCTTCGAAGGAATAACCTTTATCCCTCCAACCTCTTGTGATGATCTTCCATTCCTCGATCTTCTTGTTCATCTCATCGGAATTGTCCCTGATCAGTGCGAAGACACCTTTTCCTCTCTTTGACGAAGCTTCTGACGTCGGGGATTCAGACCCTTCCTTTAATTTCATCAGGTCCCCTATGCTCTGTTGGGCAAGTTTGTATGCCTTTGAGAGTTCGCCGCTTGAGAATGAGTTCTTTGCCTCCTCCATCCTTCCTTTGATCTCGCTGGTTTGGACACCCTGCTTTTCCAGAATCGAGATTATCATATCCCCTTTTTTGAGGATCATCTCTAATTTCTGAACCATGGGGTCCGTTCCATCACCGGAGGCTGGCAATTCCTGATTTCCCCCTTGTTTCCAAAATCTCAACCTGCCTATAAACGTTTCCTTTCAATTATCTGTGGATGATTTGTGGCCGATGCTGAAATTAATGTCTGGAACGGGATATGTATTTACCATTAATAACCCCTTTCCAGTCTGTCCCGTTATCCGATTATTTAGGCAACATGCCCCGCTTTATTATACGATAAGGATTAAGTAATACGATTCAATAAGACCCCCGGTCGTGGAATACCATTCCCATGGTGGAGTTCAAATGGGAGACAATACCTTAAATCGCCTCGTTGATGCTGAGAAGGAGGCAAAGGCCCTGATCGAAAAAGCTAGAGAACAGGCCAGGGTATTGTTGGAAAGAGCGGAGGTTGAAGCGGCCAAAGAAAGGGAACGGAGGCTGAAGGAGTTCCATGCACACCGCACACAATCGCTCAGCTCTTCAGGTCTTGAAGCGCAGATCGAAGCTGAAAAGATCAGAAATGACGGGATCGAGGTCGCCCGGGGACTGGAGGGAAGGTTGAAATCCAAGATACCCGGGGCTGTCGAGAGTGTTATGGCCCTACTCCTTGAGGGGAATTGAAATCCAAACGAGGTCTGTCGTTGTATCCGAAAAGAATGAGGTGGGTCGATATCTACCTGATGAGATCGGACCTGACAAGGGTAATAAATAGACTTCATGATTCGCAGATAATCGAGATCCGTGAAAGCAACGAGAAGTCGGAATCGCGATCCCAAAAAGAGCTAGTGGAGATCAAGAGCAGACTCGACAGGATGGTAGAATTCCTCAAGCCGATGGATACAAGAAAGAAACGATTGTTCTCCACCCTGAATGGCGAGGAACATGGAAGGATAAGACCGGATCCGCAAAACGTCAGGAAGCTTTCCCTCTCATGGTTGAAGAATGCAGAATCATCCATCCATCCACTTAAAAAGGAAATGGACGGGATCACGGAGGACAGGACATACCTGGCTGAGATGAAGGAAAAATTGACGATGTTGAGCGGACTGGACGTAGATATTCTAGCGATATCGTCACTATCGAGAACGGTTGTGAAGGTCGGTACGACAAGAAGATACGGAGAACTCTCTGCCGATATCGGAAAGGTTCAGGCAGATATCCAGGGATCTCTGCTTGACAAGAAAGAGGGAATACATTCCGTAAGGATAATGTATACCAGAGGAAGTGCCCAAAAGGTCGAGAATGTTCTAAGGGGAAGGCTTTTCTCCGAGATAAACCTCGACATCCCCAGATTCACCGGTTTTATTAAAAGGGTGCGGGGGTCAACCAAGGTCCTTGGATATCAAGTCCTCCATCTTATTCGCGAACTTGAAAGCATTGATGACGAGCTAGCAGGAAGATACGCATCCCTTAGGTCCGAAGGAGCCGTTCTGGCAGCGGAGCTTCTTAACGGAGCGCAAGCCTGGAGGGAAGCTGTCGAGATCGAGATCGAAAAGGCCAATGTGGGTTCCTCATTGACGGGCACTACCTACACCAACAGGATCTCGGGTTACGTTGAAGCGGACCGGATCGGCGAAATGAGGAAAATGGTAAATGCCCTCACCGGTGACAGGTTCCATGTACACGAAAGGGATCCCACCGAACAGGAGATCGAGGAGAACAAGGTCCCTACAAAATTGCGCAACAACAGGTTCGTTCAACTTTTCGAACCTCTCTCCCTGACTTTCTCTACGCCAAAATACAACGAGATAGACCCGACCATGTGGATATCCATTCCGTTCCTCCTCTTCTTCGGTCTCATGCTTGGAGACGCTGGCTACGGTATCCTGATATTCGTTCCTTCGATCTACTTATATATAAAGGGAAAGAGAAGCAGGACCTTGAGGAGCATAGGGGCGCTTGGTTCATTGATGGGGATCTCGACCATACTGGCCGGGATCTGGATGGGAGCGTTCTTCGGGGACCTGATCCCCAGGCTTTTCCTCGGGGATCCTGCCAAACCGTTGTATTCCCTCACAGTGTTCGGATATGATCTCCCCTATGACACTCTCAGGGACCCGATGGTCCTGTTCCAGATCGCTTTATGGCTGGGTCTGGCACAGCTGAACCTCGGTTTTCTGTTACTGGGGATCGATAGGCTGAGGAAGAAGCAGATATGGGGTTTCGTCAAAGGCACCGTCTCCTGGATCCTGGTCCAGACAGGAGCGGGGATATTCATTGGAGGAATGCTGATCGGATGGTGGGAATTGACAACGGTGCATACTATAATAGCCGGCTCCTTGTTCCTTTCGGGTTCGGTCCTTCTTTTCTTTGAGATCGGCTTCATGTTCCTCTTCAATATCGAGGGCCTGCTCGGTGATTGGATGTCGTACACCCGTATCCTGGCACTGGGACTTTCGACGTTCGGTCTGGCAATGGCATTCAATATTGTCGCCGAGATGCTGGTTGATATTCACCCTTTCCTGATTCCGGTGGTTGCTCTCCTTCTCCTCTTCCTCCACGTGTTCAACCTGCTTCTTCAGACACTGGGCTCAGCTGTTCATTCCATAAGGCTCCAGTTCGTGGAGTTCTTCGGCAGGTTCTTCGAGGGTGGAGGGGAGCCCTTCAAGCCATTTGGAAGGGAAAGGGAGTTCACCCTAGGTATGGATGATATGGGGACAGGTGGTGGTGCAAGATGATATCATGCCCTTTTCAGGATCATCGAATTCATTGTACGGATCTTAGGAGGTATTGCAAATGAGAAGAATTCCACTTTTGGTGGTTTGCTTGCTTGTCTTGGGACTGCTTTCCATCGGCGCTTTCACAATTTCAGCGTCGGCGGACAGGATCCCGTTGAAGGATGAGGACCATGACGGAATGGATGATGATTGGGAGGCAAATAACGGTCTGGACAACTCCACAAACGATGCTTCATTGGACCTTGATGACGACGGGATGACGAACATTCAGGAGTTTCTGGAATACACAGACCCACAGAACAAGGAAGATTCGATCCAGGTCAAGGATAACCGGATGCTGGTTTTCATTGGCGTAGCCCTTGCAATGGGCGTTGCGGCTATCATGTCCTCCATCGGCATCGGTATTGCTGGAGCAGGGGCAACGGGAGTAGCTGCCGAGAGACCGGATAAGTTCGGACGTTTGATAGTATACCAGGCACTTCCGATGACCCAGGGTATCTACGGTCTGCTTATCGCTATCCTGGTCCTGAACTTCACGGGTTTGACCGGAGGTCCGGATTTTACGATCCTCAAAAGTCCCTATGTAGGATGGGGCGCCCTCGCTATCGGTATCGTGATAGCTTTCTCGAGCGTATCTGCCATCCCGCAGGGTATGACGGCATCCGCGGCAGCCGCTGCATTCGGTAGGAACAACAAGGTCTTTGGCCAGGGTGTGATCTTCACTGTGATGTCCGAAACAATGGCGATCTTCGGCTTCCTGGTTGCGATATTCCTTTTGATCGCTTCCGGGATGCTAGGGTGACAAGGGTGATTTCCAATGGCCATTGAGGATATGATCAAAAGGATCATGGACGAGGCCAGATCGGAGAACCATAGAATACTCCAAGAGGCCAGGAAAGAAGCCGACATATTGAAAGATGCCTCCCGAAAAAAGGTGGATACGGAGATCTCCGAGATGGAGCACAAGTTGGGCAAGGAGATCGAGCAGACCAGGAACATATACATCTCGGATGGTAAAAGAAAGGCCCGTCAGGCCCTTCTATCCTCGAAGGAAGAACTCATCTGGGATGCGATCTGTTCGATCAGGGAAAGGATAAAGGAATTGGATGGCGAGGAGCTCCGGTCCCATCTCGATTCGATGATATCCAAGGCGATCGAGATCATCGGGTCCGATGCCCGGGTCTTTGCCGTGAGAGAGAAGGATTCAAGAATATTGGTGAAAAAGATCCCGGTGACCGGTCTGGTCGAGGATTTCGTCATTAGCAGCGAGATACTATCGAAATATCGCGGGACTGATCTGCTTGGAGGGTTCATTGCCACATCTCCCGATGGGG
>JBLIRH010000024.1:0-29563 GCA_049472215.1 Thermoplasmatota archaeon
TCAAAGAAATCGAACTGTTTATAAACGAGATTATATTAAGGTGGTTTTGCCAACACTTTGCCACCATAGCTTAGCCACAATTTTTTTCACCCGAAAAAAATTGACCATTATTTATTGCAGGATCAACTCCGTTCATCGAACTCCGTTGACCTGCGTCCCCCTCCCCACCAAGAATCTTTGTGCTCCCTACGGGAGCCCCGGGCTAAGCTAATGGTCATAGTTCCCAAATACTTAATAATGAAAGCATATTTACCTCGAAAAAAACTGCCACCATAGCTTAGCCCGGTTGAGCGGCTGACTTGTAATCAGCCTGTTTCTTTCCCCGAAAGAAACAGAATCCGCATCCGCACCTCCTCATCCGATCTGCGATCTCCTTCGGAGGGTTTTCCCCCCGTCCCCCAAGAATCTTTTTGTCACCTTCGGTGACCCGGCCTGCTGATTATCAAAGAAATCGAACTGTTTATAAATGAGATTATAATAAGGTGGTTTCGCCAACAATTTGCCACCATAGCTTAGCCCGGTTGAGCGGCTGACTTGTAATCAGCAGGTCGGGGGTTCGAATCCCTCTGGTGGCTCCATCATATCGATCTTCATTAGTTTTATAAAGAGATATGATACACCAGGAGGGGATTCGAACCTTGGTCCTGGAAATTCCATGGCTCTTTTTCATGGAATTTGCAGGTGCGCTGAGTTCCGAAGGAAGTTAGCTGCATCGAATCCCTCTGGTGGCTCCATCCTTTTTTAAGTTTCAATGATACAATATCTAAATGGCCGGATCACTCCCAGGATTCCTCATCTATATCCCGATCGCTCCTTCTGGATATCCATATGAAGATCAAGGCTATCAGAATGATCAGACCGATGATCGCAGGCGTGATGAACATCCACGATGGTGTTTTTTCATCATCCTCTTCTTCATCATCATCCTGGCCCCCTATCACCGGTTGTGTAACGGTTCCTCCGAACGCACCACCCGTGGCGTCGGGACCACCTTCGGTGTTGCTGAAGTGATAGGTATATGTCTCGCCTTCCTCGAAATTACTGGAAGGTATCAATACAGAATAATTTCCAGGAGACGTCTCTTCAAGTTCGAAGGAACCCACACCTTCTATTACTATGTATATATCCTGGCCTTCGCCCCCTGTTACATTCACTCTCCAGTCACCGGTCTCCGGATCAACAAGTACCTCGGCAGTATAAATTACAAGGAGCGGTACTTCTTCCTCGGTGCCATTCACTTCAACAATGAACAGAATTGATACGGAGAACTCACCATCGGATATCACCAAGGTGATGTTCTCTTTAAGGTCCCCGGTCGTATCAGGATAGGTAAAGGTCACAAGGCCATTGGCAAATGTGGCGTTCGTTGAATCGAAGGTGAAAAAGAGCTCCTCCGAATCAATATCCGCATAACGTTCGGAGATGTCAATTGTTATAGAATAACCAGCCTCAACAGCCACATGGATCGTGCTGTCCCCGATCAGTACTGGGCCATCGTTCACCGGTGTCACGTTGACTATGAGGTTTGTACTCGTTTCCAGCTCTCCGTCTGAAAGTATCAATGGGATGGTCAGTAGACCGTTCCAATCTGGTGATGGTGTTATGGTGAGATCTGATCCGTTCCAGGCGAGGCTGCAGTTATCCGATCCTTGGTCCGACCAGAAAAGCTCAGGTCCATCTATATCCGCCCAGTACAGGGAAAGATCGATCCATGTTGATCGGTCCTCCGAGACGTTCAATACTGGTAATTCCATGACCAAATAAGGTGCATCGTTGACCGGGGTCACATTGACATCGAGATCGGTCTCGGCAATCATTCCGAAGGTATCCTCAGCCAGTAGCGATATCTGCCCCACCCCATTCCAATCTTCATCGGCCCACAGCATGATATCCTCTCCTTCAACTGAGGCATGGATCTCCAAAGGAGAGATACCGGTAATGCTGTAATCAAGATCATCAAGGTCCGAAAAGATCTCAAATAGACTCCCTGTCCATATGGCATCCTCCTGGAAGGTGATCCCCGTAACCTCACCGAGCATTGGTGGATGGTTGATGACGAGGGTATCGGATATCTTCCTGTCAAGGTAATAGGTGGAGGCATCTGCCAGGTCGCCCTCCCTTGCCTCGACGGAATACCATGAACCGTCCAGAACTTCGGTATGGTTGATCTTCCATGCAGGAGCCTCCTTTAAGAACCAGTATCCGTCTATCGAACCATCGAATATCTCACCGAACTGACTGGATGCGACCGACAGCGAGCATTCCAGCAGATCACCGATCTCGTTCTCCACACGGATCTCAAGCGGATAGGTCCAGTTGATGTAGACTCCCTCGCTCGACGCATTGGAGTTCTGAGGTTCTCCCGAGCAGTTGTTCAGAATAATATGGTTCTCGGTATCGAGATTAAGTATCCCGGTGATTGGTGTCCCGTCCAATCCGTTCCTAGTAGGTACCCAGGGACCGCTGTTGAGGGTGGTATCCTCGATGATCGAACCATCCGTATCGGAAAGGTAGAATGGATAACTCACGTTATTGAATTCGCAGCCTGCGGCATGGATCGGAGCTCCTACCGCATCCACCCCTTTTGACTGGTTCTGGAAGACCACTCCCTTGAGGTCCATGATTATCGGGTCACCGAAGGAGTATTGATGAATGGCTGTTTCTCCTTCCCCGAACATTGAATCGATAATGGTGAGGCCATCGTAATTTTCGACCCCTCTCCAGTAATCCGTGAACGCACAATCCGTGACAATGAGGTCGCCTCCATAATTGGCCAACCCCTTTTCACAGATCTGGAAAATCGAGTTCACGACATATACTTCGCCAGCCATCTGAAGGACCAGGCCAGTCGACAAGTTCTGGAAAAGGCCACTACTCACCACTATATTTTCCTGTTCATATTCCCCCGGGGGGTCAAAAATATAAATCCCCGTTGTCAGGTTCCTGACCTCGTTCCCCGAAAAATGTAGACCGGAGACATTTCCCGATGAATATACCGCAGTGAGTGACTTGCGGCTGGAATAATATCCGTCGAAAAGGCAGTCCTCTATAATAATATCTTGACCATCACCTGTTACCATTATTCCGGAATTGGAATTTCTCCTGTAACTTAGGTACATCTCACATTCCGATATTACCGTCCCCGGGGAATTGATGAGTTCGATCACACTTTGGGAGGAATAGTAATCATTGCCCATCTCTGCCTTCTCCAATCGAATATCCCAGCATCTATCGAACACTGTCGCCTGATCAAATCCGTTGACATAGGTCCCGTTCAATCTGAATTCGGATACCGTTGCATGGATAGCGGTGCCATGTTCCGCAAATATGTGGCACCCCTGTCCATTGATCCCGGTCGAGTTGTCGATGAATAATCCTATGCCGCTGAAAGCTCCAACAAATGAATTCCTGATCGAGACACGATCGGAATATGTGATGGTCAAACCATAGTCCCTGCACATATCGAATTCCAGGTCTTCCAACTGGATATCCTGGCTTTTCATTATATCCATGCCTCTGCTGTCCATATTCGCCTTGATGGTCAGGGACTTGAGCGTGATATTGTTGCAACCATCGATCATTATGGGTTCATTGAGGAAATATATGGTTGCATTCGATAACCCCGCATTGCTTGCGGATATGAAATCGAGCTGACCCTTTGATGGTTGAAAAACAAGATTTTCCTTCTCCTGACCGATCAGATCGATACTTTTTGTGAAGTGCGGAGGCTCGTAGTAATAGATATAACGGTATTGGACGTTCTTGGGTCCGAATGACGAGTGATTGGTGATCACATCAAAGGTCGATCCAGAGGAAGCATAAGAGGCAGCGTGTTCGGGTGATACGAAATTCTGACCCTTTGTGTTCCTGTTGTAAACGGAAACCCGGCAATACTTGACCGGTGCATAGGCGGTTCCAGGGGCGATCGTCCCAGAATCAGCGTAACCGTCACCATCGTTATCGATATGGTCAGTGCCCGATAGGTTCGTAAGTAGATTATCATAGATGACATGGTCAACGTCAGAGCCATTCACCCAAAGTAGGTGGCCTTTGGCGGATATGATATTGTCCCGGATGATCGTTGGTGGTGAGCTACTCTGGATCTCAAGAGCTGCATCATTACCCCGGTCACCCATGGAATTGATGATGTTGTTCTCGATGAGGTTTCCGGAACAGAATCCCATCATGATGGCTTTTTCAGCTGCAATGAAGGTGTTGTTCTTCACTTCCAGCCCGGAAAGCATTACTCCGGTCAGACCGATACGGGAATCGATCACGGTATTGTTGGAGATACGGATCGGATCGCCATACGAAAGACCGACTATTATCCCCCTTTTACCACCTGTTACATGGTTATGCTCCAGAAGAACCCCCTCGCAATCTTGGATACGGACCCCCTCAATAGAGGCGTAGGGTATCGTATTGTCCTGGACAGTTATCCCATCGTAGCCGTTGGATATCTTGATCCCGTAATCACCGTATTTGAGCTGATTTCCTTGGATCACAGAATTAAAGGGTGCGGGATATCCAAACGCGTCCAATCGAATACTGGACGGGCAATAGAGGAACTCGCAATCGATGATAGAAACGGACCCTCCGGTGACTTGGCTTCCGGTTCCGTAGCAATCTACGCCGACTTCGGCATCCTGGACCTGGGTCTTATTCAAATAGACAACCGCATTCGGTCCGGCGAAGATACCCAACCAATCGACATACCCGGTGGGTTTCAAGGTGGTAGTTTCGGTGTCATTTCCCCAGACGGTCAATGTTCCATCCTCAACCACAATACCCTTTCCTGCATCGAAACTCACGGTGACACCCGGATGGATCCTCAGGTGTCCACCGGATCTTATGATTATATTCTCGGAGAAGCTCGAGTCGACCAGTATATCAATGGTGGTGGTGATCTCCAACCCCGAGGTTTTCTCGGGGGGAGCAATGATGATCAGGAAGAAGGCCGATATCATCAGAACTACCAACAGTATTGATTCCCTGTCCCTGGATCGCATATTATTCCCCCACAGTAAAAACAAGTTAGTAAAGCATATTAAATTATTAAGAATTCTGGACATTAATGTGCAATTTTTATGGAAAGGGATCGATCGTACAGCATGAACAATGGATCGCTAACAAGGGACCCTATATTCTCGGCCTTCGTTCCCATCACTCGTTGATTCACCATCTTCAGGTTATTGATAGTGACCATCCTAGATTTTCTGGTCTGGCCATACAACCATAGTGATCTCCATCTCCTTGAAAGAAACACTTTTTAGGGGTTCTTTATAATACTTGGATGGACAAGACAGTCCATAAAATGAAAACTAATGAGGGACGGATAATGCTTCACACCAATCTGAAACATCTGGAGACCAGACAGGACATCAAGGATGTCCTCAAGGAGAACGATAACGTCATGATCTGCTGTGGCAGGATGGGGCCCATGTGCATCCCTGTTTACAGAGCGATGATGGAGCTCGAGAAGGAATACGACCATGTTGCCTTCCGGGATATGGAGTTCGATATTCCGGACGCGGATTTCATCAGGTCGCTGCCGGAATGCAGGAATTTCATGGGACTACCTTTTACCGTCTATTTCAAGGAAGGCAAGGTCGTCGCTGCAACCACGAGCATTCAGACAAAGGCGCAGATAACGGAAATTCTGGACAGGGAGTTTGGAAATTAAGTCAATATATCTTAGGTAATGATCGATCATGGATAGTATCAGGACGGAATGAAAACCATGATCGTGGTCCCTTGCTTCTTTCCTTCCGTGATCCTGTCCTCCATCCAGATCTGACCGCTGTATCTTTCGGTTATCGCTCTGACCACGCTCAGGGCCAGACCCGTACCCGGAGGCGCACCGTCCATTTTCAGATTTCTCTTGAAGACCCTCTCCCTTGTCGCATCCGAGATCTCGTGGGAGCCGTTGTAGAACGAGAACAGATATCCTTTCCTCTCGTCGAACTCGAACTTCTTCACCTCGACCTCGAACAGTATCTTTTCCTGTTTGGATTCCTCTATGCCTATCTGAAAAAGGCTCTGAACAAGTTCATCGAAGAGATCGTCCACCCTGACCTTCACCGCTGAGAGACCGGGCTCATGCTCGAGTATCACGGTCTTTTGGGGGAACCGCCTCTTTATGGTGTCGAAGTTCCTCACGATGCTTTTCGAGACATCAACGGTCTTCAGTTCAGGAGGTTCCCTCTGCACCTTTCCCAGGACCTTCACCTTCTGGACCATCTGGGAGGATCGTTTGATCTGGTCCCTGCTGATGTTGATGAACCTCTGAATATCCTGGGCCTTCCTGTTCCCGGATTCCATCATATCAAGGAATCCCAGGACAGCTGTGTTGATATTGGAGATGTCATGTGAGAGCAGGTCCATGTAGAACTCGGTCTGGGATTTGGATTCCTTGACCTTCTCCTCCATCAATGATCTCTGGGTGACATCCCTTCTGGTGCCCTTTATCCCCCTGATCTGCCTATCCCGGTCCACCCGGATCATCGAGACCTCGAAGATCCTCTCGTTCTCTCCCGACCATCTTCTCTCGATGGCCTTTACCTCCCCCTTCAGAACGACCTCCCTAAGCATCCGCAAGAGCTGCTTTTCCTCGAAACCCGTACGGATATCAGCCCCGAGCCATATCTCCTCGTCGCACTGGTCCGAGAAGCTCCTGTTCATCAGGGTGAAGGTCGCCTTCTCGAAAAGTGCCAGGATCGCAAGCTCCGGATCGAGCTCCCTGGGGATCGGGGTTTTGATCTCCGCCTCGAAGATACCCTCATCCAGGCGGTCCAGTATATCCACGAGCTTCTCTTTTTCGATCTTTATCTTCTGGTTGAGGAAGGAGTTCACGATGGCCGGAGATATATGCAAGCCGACCTGGTCAAGGAGTTTCAGGTCCTTTTCCGTGAAATAGCCTGCAGAGTCGCTTACCAGGGCGATTATCCCGATAACATCGCCTCCGGAGGTCACCGGAGTGACGACCGCGCTCCTGTACCTCAGCATCTCCACCACGCCTTTTGTGGACCTCTGATCGACCGTGGCGTCCCTGATGATCATTCCCTCTCCGGTCTCTGCGACCTTCCCCGTAACGTTCTGCCCTAGGTGGATCTTCTGATATTTCATCGCATAGTTGCGGTCCAGACCGTGTATCGCTTTCAGTTCGATCTCGTTGGTCCCTTTGTCCAGGAAGAAAACTGCCCCCCCAAGAGAGCCAAAGCCTTTGCAAAGGATGTTCAATATGTTCGGCAGAAGTTCCGAGGGCCTCGTGAATGACGAAACGACCCGGGCTATCTCGGTCCTGAGGAGAAGTTCTCTCTTGAGGCAAGTAACGTCCTCTTCTTTCTCCTGTTCGCAAAACGATGGATCATCCATTTTCTCTGCGTTGGGAGACTCCTGAGAGGTATGGTTCCGGGTCAAACAATAAAATTTAGAAATATCTACATACTTAAAGATAATGCGACCACTATCACTTCTCGTTCTGTGAAAGCCTTTATGGCGGGCTCAGGAACAGTGAGGTATGTCCCTCGGGGTCCAGATACATGTTCATCAGTTAACCGTAAACCATTAATTTCCGTTGTTGTTATTATGTCCTATGCAGCCGAAGGAATGGCTAGGTTCCCGCAAAGGGAAGGTTATCACCTTTTCCGTGGCGTTACTGCTGGTGATTGGCGGACTCTATTTCCTTCTCCGGGGCGGAGAGGAGAAAAAGGGGCCCGAATATGATCCGGAAATTGATCTTCCCGCGGAGTATGGCATTATAATGGATGAGCCCACGGATAACGACACCATGATGTTCTCCGCATTGCTGTCGTCCCTTGCGGTCGACAAGGACGGAGGTTACCATCCAATGTTCATCCTGGATGAGAAAGGCTCCCTGGACGACCATCAGATGGACAGTATTCAGAAGATGGGACTGGATTCCTTCGAGTTCCTGTTGTTCACCAAGGACCCGGAAACCCCGCCAGCAGCTGCAAACCAGGTCAAGGTCCAGGGCACCTATGATATGGACCCATTATCCCTTGCCAGGTTCAAGGGATTCGACGGATTGCTCACGGTTTCGACATACGAGGAGGCCTTGTGGGCATCCTCGATCGCCCAGAAAAAGAACCTTGTGATGGTCGGGGGGGACCGGTCCTACGGATCACAGGAAGAGGCATGGCAGGAACTTCATTCGATGGGTGTCCCCTTCGATTATGTGATGGTCGTCAATCCGCTGGACGGCACAACCGATATGCTTCAGAGTTCACCCGGTTACGATCCCTATGATGACCAGTTCCATATCCCGGCTATCTCGGCAGTGGCCGGGGAGGTCGCTGCCTATAGAAGCGCCTATGTGCTCACACAGTACGAACCTTCACAGGAGGACATAGGTTACATGAACCATGAGCTGAACCAGAGGGCGATCGGGTACTATCTTGGCCTGAAGGAGGCCGTGGTCTCCTACGGCCTGCCGAAATACGTGACACTGGTAGGCTCCGCGTCTGCAGTACCCCAGTTCCAGCTCCCGGACGAGACCAATGATGATCCCAACAATGTCGAGGGCGACCTGCTGGTAAGTTCGGACGTAGCTTACGGTTTCCTGGGAGAGGACCCCTATTACATGGACTCCGCTGTTGGAAGGCTCGTGAACCTCAACGTACAGGGTATGAGCAACCAGATCGTCAGGACCTATCTCTATCAGAGGCATGAGGATGTCGTTTCCATCGATTACCAGACCGGTGCCCAGGATGTCAACTGGCGATCGCACGGCACCTCCTTCTCCGGATACGAGATAACCTACGAAAGAGGGCAGGTGACACCAGCCAGGTTCTGGTGCAGGGATGCCGAGGATGAAGGGATGTCGTACGATTACATCGGTCCCTCGAACATTGGCAGGGACATCCTTATCGGTGACGGTGTGGACCCCAAGGGGCCCGATGATATGAACAATGCGATGCAGGCATCGGGATTCGTTGCATACAGAGGGCATGGTTCCGAGTACGGGTCCCTTTACATGGTCCCGTACGCGATCTCCGGGGACGAGAGTGCTGTCCTCAGAGGAGAGGAGGTCAGGGAACTCCTGCTCCCGCCGCAGGTCGGGTTCTGGGTGGCCTGCATGAACGCCAAGATCCACGGAGCTGGCTGGTGGAAACCGGCGGAACCCATCGAGGTCGAAAGGACATTCGCCCTCAACTATCTCTACGGGGGTGCGGTCATTGCGGGAGGGGCCACCGAGGTCAGCTTCAGCAACATAGCCCAGGATGCATCCTCTGCGACGGAGGAATGGCTTCCCGGTTTCATCAATCCGAACTGGGATGACGGCAATTACGAGTGGGACCTTAACGATGCCTGGTTCGCTTTCTTTTGGGACGCGATCCTTGACAACGAAGCGGATTACGGAACAGCTGGAGAGGCACTGAGATGGGCGGAGAACCGTTACATCCACAATCCTATCAGGGACCACCCCATCAGCCCCTTCATCCAGGAACACGATGATCCGGACTGGTCAGGAGGTCTTCTGGGAGCTCACTGGAAAGAGGTTTCCATGTTCGCAATATACGGTGACCCGGCCTTCTCCCCGCATCCGAACAATCCGGGACAGGGCTCATACCGACCCTGGACGAACGGGCCCGATGATACAGGAGAGCCCTGATCAAGGCTCCATTATTTGCAGACGACCTTTCCCCCTCAGCATGATGACAGGAATTCCCTTCTTTCTTAGATTTGACCGGAGCATCCTATCCTGGGTCATCACCATCCATCCCGTGCGGACGGCAAGATTGAAGATCGGAGCGTCCCCTCTTCCCTTTACCTCGACGCAGGGATAGTTCGCCGATAGTTGAATAGCCGCTTTCACTTTCCAGTCGCCGTCCTTGTTCAAAGTTTCAAGCTCCCGGATAACGGAAGAAGGCACCACTGGCTCGAATCCCGGAGCGGCCTTTTCCAGCTCGATATCCAGATTGAAATTCTGTTGAAATGGTGAGAGGAGCGCATTTGCGTCCAGAATTACGCAAGAACGGGGAAGGTCCTCTATTCTCGCAAAGGTCCGGTCTTGAACGGAGGAGGGCATTATCCGCCTCCTCAGAGGATGATCCCGTACCCGATAAGCCTGAACTTGTTCCCGACCCTACGGGATATTGCGACACGCTGCCCTTTGTCCGCGCAAACAGGCATCTTGAGGACCATCTCGACCTTGTTATCCTGCGGCGAGGTCACTATCCCCACAGTGGTGGCCGTTCCGATATTCAGCATGAGGACCTCTTTGGTCCTGATCATCTCCACCTTGACCTCCTCATCCAGACCAACCAGGTAATCCATGAGATTGGTCTGAAGGGTGAGCTCGTTGACAACAGGGGGAAGGGTACCAGGCTTACCAACGACAGACCCTATAAGTGAATCCGATTTCGTCAGATTCGGGTCCAGCGAGGTGCCGATGCCGACCAATCCGCCAGGTGTCAGAAGCTTTCTCCTCATTCCACCCGCCATCAATGAGGTAACATTAGTGGTAAGGGGGTGGAATTCAACACGGGAGGAGCCTTTCTCCTCGACCTTTATGCCAGGTCTTATCTCGAGCTCGTCGGACTCCCTCGCCTCACCCTGAAGCAGGCTGCCGCCAAGGACCCCCCCGGAAAGGTTGCGGAAGTCCGTTCCGGGTTTGTTGACGTCGAAGGACCTCGCGATGTACATCCTCAGAGGAAGCGAGGCATCATGCGGTTTCGTTGGTATCCTCTTCTCGATCACGTCGATCAAGAGGTCCAGGTTGGAACCGTGATGGGCCGACACGGGTATTATCGGAGCGTTCTCCGCTACCGTGCCCTTTACGAATTCCTTGATCTCCTTGTAGTTCTGGACCGCTTTCTCTTGGGAGACCAGGTCTATCTTCGTCTGTACGATGATCACGTTCTGGATACCGATAAAATCAAGGGCCATCAGGTGCTCCCGTGTCTGGGGCTGCGGACACTTCTCGTTGGCAGCTATCAGCAACAGGGCGCCGTCCATTATCGCAGCGCCGGAGAGCATGGTTGCCATCAGGGTTTCGTGACCCGGAGCGTCCACGAAGGATACGGACCTGATGAAATCGCACTTGCCCCCGCAACTGGGACATTTGGGCTTCGTCGAGTAGCACTTTGGCTCCTCGCATTTGGGACACTTGAAGAACTCGGCATCGGCATAGCCAAGTTTGATCGTGATGCCCCTTTTGATCTCTTCCGAATGGGTGTCCGTCCACACACCTGAAAATGCCTCGGTCAGTGTCGTCTTACCGTGGTCCACGTGCCCCACGAGGCCGATGTTCACTTCAGGCGGTGACTTTACCTTCATTCGCTTTCCTCTTGTTTCAGTTGCTCCTCGATGGCTCGCGGACCGTAGGAGGTTACCATGAGATTGATCTGGACTATATCGGCGGAGATAGTGTTCCCACGGACATACTTTCTCCTCCTCTGGCCGTCTGAGACCGGGTGGAACCCGACGCCGCCGGAGAGGACTATCTTCTTCCTCTGCTGGCCGGGAAGGTCCCTTCTCATGGGGAAACCGTCCTTGTCGGAACCGCCGGTGATCTGCAGCTTGTAACCAGGCAGGGAGACGAAGAGACCGTCGAACTCGTCGCCGATCTTCATCCCCATAAGCCTGTTGGCATGCTGTCCCGTTACCATTGTCTGGTATGTCTTCCCGTTCTTGACGTCGGCGATCACTGCCTTGAACTCGACCATTTCCTCACCCCTGATCTCCCTTTGCTGAAATTCCGTTTCAGATCTCCAGGATGTTCTGCGCGATCTGCTTCCTCACATCATCGTCAAGGGGGATCGTCACGGAGTTCTTGTACCTCTTCTCATCATTGTTGGTAAAATACCCCCTTGAGATGGAGATGAACTCGCTCTGTCCGCCGTTCCCGAGGACCGCTCTCTTTCTTGCCACTTCTATGAAGTTGTTCTTCCCGAAGGGAATGTTCTTGAACTCTATGGTTTCAAAATCGACCATATCAGATACCTCCAGGTGGAGTGGCAGGGAGTATTAAGTTGCCCTATATAACGTTTTGTCCTCTAGGGATTCTATGTATATGAGATAATTAAAGAGAACATGAGATAAGAACCGAATACGTTTATAAATCAAGAAACGTTCACCAGATTCAGCTAGTGCCCATGCCGGATTGCTGGCTTTTTGGCTGTGAACCGGTCTTGAGCAGAAAAAGGTGCCCCGAGGTGGTATCCATGTACCGGAGTGAACACAACAACCGAACCGCATATCTTCTTGTAGCCATTCTCATGTTGTCAGCACTGCTGCCGATCTTCACAGCGGTGGATGCATTGACCTTCGGAAAGGATGTAGATGTAAAACCTTACAATCCTGACAACAGGGACCAGAAGAACTTCGACCTCGAGTCCTGGGGCTCGGGAGATACCGCTGAGGTATACCTCGTATACGAGGACTACTCTGCCGGTTTCAACGACCCCCACGTCTGGTTCCAGAGATCCGTGAACGGAGGAAGTATATGGCAGACCCCCTTCGATTTCATCAAGACCGATCCGGTCTCGGGTGACAAGCAGATGGACCCGGTGATCGATATCTATGATACCGGGAGCGGCAACGTCATCGCGGTTGCATACATCGATTCGACCTACAGAGCTATCCCCGCCCTTACCGAATGGGTGATCGTGGTAAGGGTCTCCGAGGACAACGGAGTGTCATGGTCCGCCGACCGATTGGTCACACCCACCACAATGACGGGATATCCATCGAGCAAGATCAAGGAGATAGACATGACCTTCGATCCGTTCGGCAACATTTTCGTTACGTGGACGAACGTGGAACCGTCCAATGCGCAGATCGACATGGCCTATTCCACCGATTACGGTGTTACCTGGAGCAATCCACAGGCCGTCAAGACCCAGCCGGAATCTCCCGACCAGAACTGGGCCCAGAAGAAATCAACGGTCGCTGCTAACGGACAGTATGTTGCGGTCGGCTGGGAGATCAACTACGACTACAAACCGGATACGTTCATGACCAGGGCCTCGACCTCAAGTCTTTCCGGATACCCTATCCTCTCGTTCAGCGATGCCCGCAGGATACCGAAATATGTCTTCCCGATGTACCAGACCTACCTTCCCAACATGGTGGCGGACTCGAACGGCTTCCATCTTGTCTGGTGGGACTTCTCGACGGACGGCAGCGGTTCGGACAACGGCGACATCAGCAAGGATAGACCGTGCATCATGTATACGAGATCGACCGACAATGGCGCAACATGGAGCGTGGGCGGGAAGGAATCCATGATAGTAAATACATCGCAGACCGCCGATAAATGGCATGGCCGTCCCGATATTGAGATAGGTTTGGACGGTACCATCGGGGTAACGTGGATGGACTACACCCTTGGCCATCCAAACATCTTCGCTGCAACCTCTACGGACGGAGGCAGCACGTGGTCCAAACCGGCCCGTGTCAACGACCATGCACCCTCGGTCTACAAGGACGAACCCGTGGTCGGTGTGGATGCAGGGGGAGACGCCCACGTTGTCTGGTGGGAGAGGATCAACCAGCAGTCGGACATGGACATGAAGCATGCGAGGTCCATCGTCAACCAGGCTCCGGAAATGATCGACGACCTACAGCTCCTGATCGCTGATGAGAGATATGCCATGGTCAGCTGGACGTCAAACCTCGAACCTGATTTCAAGAAATACAAGACCTATATATCGACCATCGAGGATTTCGCACTGTCAGACACTGCATGGCCGGATGGCCCTCTATACAACGAATCCACAAACCAGCTGATGAACATCGAGAACTTCAACAGGGGCCTAACTCCCAACACCCAGTACTATGTTAAGGTAGTGATAGAGGACCAAGAGGGGCTCACATCCATCTCCAACGAGGTCGGCTTCAAGACCAGGCCCATTAACCAACCCCCGGGCTTCGTCAAGGACATACCGACCATCTACCTTCAGGAGGATGAAAGCAGGGAAGAGGTCCTCAACCTGTCATACTGGAAGAAAATGGATTGGATCATCGATGATGCATACAACGGATATACTTCCCTGGAGTATGGCTACGAGCAGATGAGCCTCGAACCCAACCTCACGGTCCGAACGAGAAAGTCGGGACTCGAAACACCTTACTGGTACTTCGACGTCTTCTCGAAGGTGCAGAACTGGTTCGGGAAGGAAACCTTCAGGATAACGGTTACTGACATGGGCAAGGATGGGGGTTTCGGGACCGGGGATGAGAAGGTCGGGTATTCCAACTGGTTCACCATCCAGGTCAATTCCACCAACGACCTGCCGATATGGGCGAAGTTCAACGACCTGACAACGGGTTTCGAGACCACCATCAGTCCGCACCAGAAGGAGTTGAGGCTTCTCAAGAAGGATGTGGGTTGCCTCGAGGGACTGAAATATACCTTCGCCATCACTGCAAATGATATCGATGGAGATTTCCTGAAGTTCGAGACGAACATGCCAGATAGGATCGATGTGGAGGTCGACGGACAGGACCCCCAGCATAAATCCCTCTTCACCATCATCCCAACGAACGACGACGTCCCTGAGCTCAATATCACGGTAACGGCAGATGACCTCAGGGGCGGTACGAAGAACCTCACCATCTTCATACCGGTGGAGAACGTCAACAACAAGCCGTTCTTCACCTCCGTGAACGGAGAAGAGGTGGACGAAGACGGGGACAGTGTGGATTTCCAGGTATATGAGAAAGGAACCCTCAGGTTCGATGTCTCTGGAGATGATATCGATTACGGAGATGTCCTGAGCCTTTTATCACCCTCGGAAAGAGTATCCATCTCCAAGGTCTCGGCCAAGAACTGGACATTGACCGTGACGACTACCGAGGCAGATGCGATAGCAGGGTCAATCACCTTCGTACTTTACCTGTGGGACCTCCAGAAAACGGATTTCTCGGCACTTACGGTGAACATCGCCATCCTGAATGTTCAGGACCCGCCGGAATGGATACTGGGATCCGGAAAGATCAAAGTGACCTTCACCAAGGATGAGGACGACCTCAACGAATGGGGGAACACGAAGGGAGGCTCCAAGATCCAGGCGGAATGGGGGGAGGGAGTATCGTTGGAAGGTTTCGCGAAGGACAGGGACAACGACCTTCTCAACTACACATGGACCATCAAGAACGACAATTCCGGGGAAAGCTTCAATATTTACGGAAACAGGGTGATGGTCCAGTTCTATCCATCCAACGGAGATGTCTCCATCCTCCAGAGCGAGAAGTTCATCATCAACCTCACGGTCTCGGACGGATTCTCCGAAACCTTCGACATATACTATCAGATCCAGCAGTGGGTATGGTCGGACGATGACAACGACAACGACGGAATGCCCGACAAGAGAGAACTTTACTTCTGGGACAACCTGGACCACGAACCCAACGTGGATGAGGACAACGACGGCTATACTAACATACAGGAGATAGGCTTCCAGGTCCCGCTCTACGACGAGGAGAAGACCATTCCCTACTCGATCAGGTCCAACGAGGTGAATCCTCTCGATCCCGAGGTATATCCGGGGCACCCGAAACCCTCCGATACTGTAGATGACGATATCAAGGAGAAGGAAGGTTTCTTCGATAAGGTCCCGGCATGGCTGTTCTTCGTTTTGATAGCAACAGTGGTGGTGGTACTGATAGTCATTGTTGGTATCGTTGTGGTGATCCGCATGGCCAAGAAAAAGGATGAGGAGGAGGATGAGGAGCTCGAAAAGAGGGTTGCCGATATGGAAAGGAGACAGCAGGAGCTTTCGAGCCTTTATGGTGTTCAGAAAGCCGGCGACGCTGTCGGTCCAGACCAGTCGACCCTCGACGACCTGACACTTGACCTTGGAGGCCAGATCTATCACGAGGAGGGCAAGCGGAGCCTGATCTCGGAGAAGAAGGTTGGTGAAACGGAAAAACCAACGGGTCCAGCTTGGGAATCCGGGACAGGGCCGAAGTTCGAAGAATCGGCACCGGCTCTCGAGTTCGGAGAATCCATAGAGCTGGATGCGATGGAGATCGACAGCGAAACCACTGAGATCGGCCACGATGCCGTGGACGAGGGCGCCCTTGAGGAATCGATGGGAGCCCTGATGGACGCGGCGGAGGACTATGACGAGGAAGCGGTAAGGGACGCCGGAGGCAAGGTCATGGTCGGAGCGGTTCCCATGGAGGAGCAGATGAAGTTCAAGAGCGCTGGCCATCAGGTAGCGGGAGGGCCCAGGAGACCGCCGCCGGGCCAGGAACCACCCAGCGAGGGGCAGATGCCTCCCGGGCAGACACCTCCTCAAATGCAGGGGGCACCGATGCGTCCGGGACTCCCTGCTGCAAAACCGGTCCAGCCGCCAAGGAAACCGCCAGAGGACGAGTGATCAAACAGATGTAGGGGGAGCTGAGGCTCCCCTTTTTTTTTTACCAAAAAGAATTGATATTCACCATCACATACGGGAAGCATGAGCCCTCGGAGAATAGTGGTTGCATTGACAGGCGCATCGGGTGCGGGTTACGGTCTAGAACTGATCAAAAGCCTGGACAAGGTGAGAAAGGAAGGACTGCACCTTTCCGTGATCTACAACGACACGGCGATATCCATCCTGGAAAAGGAGACCGGATCGAACCTTGAGAATATCAGTGGTCTTTGCGACGAGATCGTTGATGCGGGCAGGATGGACCACGGTCTCGCGTCCGGTTCGAACCCATTCGATTCCATGGTCGTATGTCCCTGCTCCACTTCGACCACCGCCAAGGTCCATGCCGGAATATCGGACAATCTAACAACAAGGTGTGCATCTGTAGCCCTTAAGGAGAGAAGGGATCTTATCTTGGTAGTGAGGGAGACCCCCCTTTCCACACCTGTCCTGAAAGCACTGTTCGACCTCAGTTCATGGGGCGTGATCGTGATGCCTGCCTCCCCTCCGTTCTACAACCTGGGCTCTGATTCGATCAAGGACCTTCAGGCCTCATTTTCCGGAAGGATAATGGACCTCTTGGGGGTCCAGAACGATTTTGCGATCAGATATGATCCGGGGTCCTGGTGAAACGGCATGCTGAGAAGAAGTTTCATTTTCCTCCCGGGGGTAGGCCCGACGACCGAGAGAGCCATATGGGACCAGGGAATAATCGATTGGAACGATTTCATCGTGAACGAGGTTGCTGGCCCTCTCAAAGGGGAAAGAAAGACCAGATCGGATACTATCATCAGAAGGGCGGAGGAAAGACTCCACAGCGGGGACATTTCCTTTTTCAGCTCGCTTTTCAGGTCAGGGGAGAACTGGAGGCTTTGGGACGAATTCGGCAGCAAGGCCGTATTCCTGGACATCGAGACCATGGGAACGAGAAGATATTCACCAATCACTGTCGTCGGGGCTTACGACGGAAAGGAATTCAAGGCTTTGGTAAGGGGCAAGGACCTGGACCACTCAGGGATATCGGGTCTTTTCGAGGGGGCTTCGATGGTCGTCACCTTCAACGGGGCTACCTTCGACCTTCCCATGATCGAGGCCCAGTTCCCGGGATCCGTCCCTCCTGTTCCCCATCTGGATCTGAGATTCCTCGCGAGGAAGCTCGGGTATGTTGGAGGGCTGAAATCCATAGAGCATCAGATGGGAATATCCCGACCCGAGGAGGTGCAGGGGATGTCCGGGGAGGATGCCGTAAGGCTCTGGAAGCTGTATGAGAGAGACCGCAACCGAAACGCCCTTAAGCTATTACTGAAGTATAACATGGAGGACATACTGAACCTCTCTCCCATGACGGAGACACTCGTGGGATCCATCAAGAAGAAGGTGATCGGATGAAGGAACAACGCTTCAAGCTGACCGGATGCCTGTCTCTCGTGATCATGGCCATGCTGCTTGTCCTGGCCTCGCCGGGCATCTCCATCGATATGGAACAGGGGGGATGGCAGAGACCATCAATAGATTCGGTCGAGGTTTCACTCTTGAATTCCACAGGCAGGTTCAGCCTCGCTTTCACTGCAACCGGTTCCGCCCCTTCCGGGACCGAGACGGTCAATGTTACCTTCGGTACACTGAACGGGACCGAACTTCAGCTCGTGGAGAACATGTGGTTCCGGGAAGGCGGATTCATCTTCCTGGGGAACGGTGTTTCACTGGAGGCTGATGGGAACGTTACAGAGCCATGGTCGGAATGGACTTTCAAGATCAGGGTGACGCTCCCCTACAACGGAGACCCCATGTCTATCGTTGACGCGGTTCAGTGGATGCTTCCTGATGAGATAGATAACTCTACACTGGAGGATATCGAACTGGATCCGGAGAACCTGACGAGGCTTCTTGCGGATATGGAGTTCTTCTTCGTCGCAAGAGCGTTCAATGATACCGGATCATGGGGACAGGAAGCATTCGATATCACAGCCCATGTCCAGACGGCCGTGCTTCAGTTCATGATCGACGAAGGCTACCTTGACGATCCGAACAGCAAAGATGATGACACAGAACCCGACGATGACACCGGGGATGATAAAAAGGGTGTCAGCCAAGGTCTGATCCTAGCCCTGGGGATCGGAGGTGTGATCCTCTTGATAGCAGCGGTCATCATCGCCGTCTTCCTGCTGACCACCAGGTCCAGGAAGCTATAGGAACCCTTTAATACATTCAATAATGTTCCATTTTAAATACCGCCGGGGGGTCCATTTAGATGTTCGGAAGATCGGGCAAAGTTTACCTGCTCCTCAGTCTTCTCCTGATCGCGACCTTGTCCGTCGTGCCGTCTGAAGACACGGGCGGTTTCCCGGTGATCGATTCCGGTATCTACGGGACGATCAAGGATCTAAGGACGGGGGAGCCAATTTCGAACCTTACTGTCAGCTTCTCCGCGGATTTCTTCGATACAGAAGTGGTCATTACTAATTCCACCGGTGGTTTTCAGGCGGTCCTGCCATCCAAGGTCTATACCCTTTCGGTCTATTCGAGCACCGGGGGACTGCTCAACAGGACCGTACATGTTCTGGAGAGTGGACAGTGGCTCAACATTCACCTCAACGTAGATCCGTCCAAACCCTTGAAGGCTACCATATCGGGGAAGGTACTTGACAGTGACGACGAACCCCTTGAGAACGCCAATGTCCTTCTTACCAGAAGGACGGACCAGTACATCTGCTGCAACCTGACCACCGACAAGGACGGGGAATTCAAAGCCGTGGTAGAACCGGGGGTGTACCTGATCGAGATCTTCCATGATGGGAAGGTTGCACACGAGGAGGTTTGGAACTTCAAACTCGGGAAAGAATACGAGGTCGAGATCTCAACCAACATCTCCGTTACCAAACCCCTTCTGACCCTCGAGGATGTCAGGGATTTCCTGTCAGAGGAATGGCTGTCGATTCTGGTACTACTCCTGATCGTTCTTTTCATTCTGATCTCCTATCTCATCATCCTAGCCCTCCTGGGTGTCTTCAAGAAACGGAAGGTGAAGTTCCTCGAGACGGACTGGTTCACGGCCACCAGGAGATTCGTTACCAGAATGGCGATACTCGGTATCTTTGTCATCATCTCATGGAGGGTATCATTGATGTTTCCCTCCGTGGAAGAATACCTGTGGGGATGGATGAAGCAGCTTGCCGGTCCCGCTGCGGGCGTAATAGCGACCCTGTTCATTTCCCGAATGCTCCTCCTGGCCAACACGAATCTGTGGGACTGGTTCCGAGAGAGAAGGGGCGGCGGTAAGGCGCTGCCTTCCCAGTTCATATCATATTTCTCGATCATAATCCGGTATGTTATCATCATCATCTCCGGTGTGGTCATCGTGGTACTGGGGATGATAGCTTTTGGCCTCAGGGAACAGATCTGGAGCGTTGCGAGCGACTTCCTCTCAAAGAACGCGGGAAAGCTTGGCTTCCTGGTTGTCCTGATCATCGCCGCATTCTTCATAAGGAAGTTCGTGGCCCTCTTCTTCAAAGAGCTCGGAACAAGATCCAAGAGGATGAGCCCCGAGATAGTCTCCATGACCCAGAAAGGGGCGACCGGCCTGGTCTATTTCGTCATCATCCTTATATTTCTCTATACTCTGCTGTCGATAGGGGGGCTCGGGGACATAGGAACGACCTTCATACTGGTCATCTCCATGATCATCGGTCTCGTTGTCTCCTTCGCCGCCACCGGGTCCATCGGGAACATGCTTTCGGGCCTGGTCCTGATGAGCATGAAACCCTACGACACAGGCGACAGGGTGATGATCGGGGAGACCATCGGTTTCGTTGAGAAGCTCGGTATCATGTTCACGACGATCAAGGACCTGGAATCAAGGTTCATCGAGATCCCGAACAACACCGTCCTTGCGAACAATATAATGAACTTCTCCAGATCGGCCAAGGAAGGAGGATATGCTGTGGTGATCGATGTCGGGCTGGGATACGATCTGAGCCCGAAAACCGTACGACCGCTGCTCAAGAGGGCTGCTCTAACGAGTCCGGGCGTTCTCAAGGACCCGGTCCCGAAGGTCATCGTAAGGGAGTTCCTGGACCATGCGGTGGTCTACAGGCTGCGGGCATACATAGACGATCCAACGAACATGCTCTTCATCAGGTCCTCTGTGATGGAGAGCACCCTGATGATATTCCACGAGGAGGGACTGGAGGTCATGAGCCCGCTCCAGCACGTAAAGGTCGAGGGTAAGGAACCAACCAAGGAGGAACTGATGCTCCGGGCACATCCTGAACAAAAGAACACAGAAGCGGCAGCCGGCGGACTGATGATGTTCGATGCCCTGGGTGATAAACAGTAGGTATCAAACGCAGTTGATCCCGAACTCTACGGGGACCTTGAAGTGCACATCGAAGACCTTGCAGACCCTCTTTATGATCTTCTTCTCATTCTCGTGGAAGATATCATCGGCAAGTGCGATGGCAAGCAGGTCCTCAATGAACTCCTTCTTCTGGTCCTTATCGAGGGACTTGGAGAGCCGAAGTATAGCGGCAGAGACTGCCGCGTCTCCCTGATTGAAATAGGTCACGAAGGATTCGTTCAGACCCTTGCACCAATCCTCTTCCTTGATGCCGTAGTCAAGGGCGCATTTCTCCATCAGGAACACCTCTTCTTTGATGATCTCCCTATCGGCTGCGCTGACAGCGAGGAAAAGAAGCGTCACATCCCTGGCCATCTGGTTCAATTGGCATCCCCGACTTGGATTGACATCATTCATATTAAAATTTTCAATGTGAATACGTTCGAAGGATAATAACCGTAAATTCTATATTCCGATTCCATTTGGCCTAACCTGCCATGGCCCGGGTCTACCACGGAAGGATGGAACTACACTGGTGCAGTTCCTGCAGGTCTCCTCTTGTCCAGGGAGGACCCTGCCCATCCTGCGGCTCGGTTCCTACCACGGTCCCACACACACCTCCCGGGGACATCAGGCCTGCATTCGGCAGGGACCTTGAAGAGATCATGTCGGCAGCCGACTCTCAGTGGGGGCCCGGTGCAGGTGAATGTCTGATCGTACCGGACGAGCCCGTTCTCCTCAATCCATGCCCGTCCCCCGATAGGCTGGACGAGATAATTATCAGAGGCCAGGTGATCGGGTCCATCGCCTTCAACCTTGAGAGGATGAGGACATCACTCATCCTAAGGGAATCTGGGGGCAGAGCCCTATCGATGAACGGTTTCAGACCGGAAAAGGGATCCGTGGTCATCGATGACAGCGTTATCGCATTCCTCCTCGACGGCAAGAACCTCCTATGCCCCGGCATAGTGGATGCCGACAGGAACATCAAGGAAGGGGACGAGGTGCTGGTCCTGGACGAGAGAGGGGCGATCATCGCCTGCGGGAATGCGAGAAAGAATGGGAAAGATCTCGTAAACACCCACGGAATGGGTGTCAAGGTCCGATGGGCGATGGAACCCGTTCCCGTCCACGGAGACAGAGGTCCTGCAGATCTGCCTCGACGGACCACCAGGGAAGAATGGTCGGGGACATGGTCCCGGGTGGTCGAGGTCAACGGAACCTACATCAATAAGAAGGCAGAAAGGTCCATCGAGTTCATCGGGAGACAGGTAAAGAACAACAGGCTGCCACCTGCAGTCTCCTACTCCGGGGGAAAGGATTCCCTTGCTACATTGTATCTGGTCCTGGAGGCCGGACTGAAACCCCCGGTAATGTTCATAGATACCGGCCTCGAGTTCCCGGAGACCGTGGAACATGTCCATTCCCTCGTGAGGGAACTGGGACTCGAGCTTTTGGAAGGCAGACCGGTCTCGGGCTTCTTCGAGAACCTCGAGAAGTTCGGACCACCCGGGAGGGACTTTCGATGGTGCTGCAAGCTATGCAAGCTCGGTCCCACCACGAGGCTCATCGAGGAGAATTTTCCCGAGGGAGTCCTTTCCTTCATTGGACAGAGGAGGTTCGAATCGGACAAGAGGCAGCAGAAGGGATCGGTCTGGCGGAATCCCTGGGTCCCGAAACAGCTCGGAGCCTCTCCGGTCCAGAACTGGACGGCACTGGACATATGGCTGTACATCTTCAGCAGGAAGGCACCCTACAACGTCCTTTACGAGATGGGATATCCAAGGATCGGATGCTGGCTCTGCCCATCATGTGATATGGCCGAGATGGAACTTGCCAGGGAGACTCGAGTTGACAGGAGCGAATGGGAGGACTTCCTCGAGATGGAAAGGAAGGAAGCCGGACTTCCTCCGGAATGGATCGATATGGGATACCACAGGTTCAAGGAGCTGCCACCGCACATGGTGCGACTCGCCAACGAGTCTGGTCTTGATCCTGCCCTGATGGCAAGAAGGAAGCCCAGGGGAAGCGAGGGCTCCATCCTGGAGATGGTCGCCGGCACCAATACGTGCGATGACGGGATATCAAGGGAAGGGTTGCTTGGCAAGGATGTCCCCTGGGAACATTTCGCAACGCTCCTGAACATCCTTGGCTCTGTCGAGGCGGATGGCGTAACGGGGGGGATATTCGTGACACCGAACGACTGGAAGATGAAGAGAAAAGCCCTCGAGGTCTTCCCCGATGGTACGCTCGTCATCAGGGGACCTGACCAGAAAGCCCTGAAGAAGTTCCAGACGGACCTGGTCTCGGTCATCAAAAGGGCCGTTGGGTGCATAGGATGCTCTATCTGCGCCGGAAGGTGCCCGGCAGACGCACTCAAGGTGGACCGGGAGGAAGGCAGAGTGCGCCTCGATCCTGCCCTATGCAAACACTGCTCGGCCTGTCTGGGTCCCTGCCCGGCAGAAGCATTCGTGGACGACCCCTTCGTCGTATGATCGCACCTGATCCCGGTAGGGAGATCGGGGGAATGCTGAGGTCGGAAAGGTACCACTAACGTTTAATAACCATTAAAGAATGGTCTGGATGATGAAGCGGTCTTCTCCGATGAGGTCTCTCCCGACGTTATCGGCTCTCATCATTTTACTGGTGGTATTCATCCCGTTGCATGGAACCGGCAGTGCGACCGAGGCGGCTCCGGCATCTTTCACGATCGAATTCTCGACCCGTAGCGCTACCGGAGAGGGTGGTCTCGACCTTGTCGATGCCCGGGTCCGGGCCCAGGGAGAGGTAGTCCTAGGACTATCATCCGGTGAGGACCTTGAGATCGTCATCGATCCTGATCCCGGATCGCCGGAGATCCCCTGGATCGCAACCGTCGTATGCGTCCGCGGGGATATAATGGATGTCAAAATGGACCTCAACGGGGAGAGGCGAATACCTCTCCCGGAAGATCTCAGGACCGTCCCGAGACCGACCACCCCGTGGGAGCAAGAGGAGCCATGGGGGATCTGGGGCGGAGCAGGGAAGTATCCAAAAGAGCAGATAATGGTCCAGAGCCTGGGATACACGAGGATCGAGGGTAGACTCATGCATTCGTATTCCATCTGGTTCACCCCATTTCATCTGGATGGAATGACATTGACATACTCGAACGATGCGGAGGTTGAGGTGGAATACACCGAAGATATGTCGGGACCCACCCCCAGCAGGATCTCAGGGGATCCCGGATCCGTCCCCGGAACCCTCTCCATCTCATCCTCGATAGATGTCCACCCCCAGTATCTCATCATTACGAGCGAGGATTCCGTGGACGAGCTGGATATCCTTGCCCAGTGGAGGAACGGCATGGGCGTCGCGACCTCGGTCATCGCCGTGGAGGATATCCTCGAGCAATACGAGGGCTCGGACGACCCGGCCGACCTCGTGAGGGATTATATCAAGGACGTTCTGGACACCTGGGGAACGCTCGAACATGTCCTTCTGGCAGGGGACTGGGAGACCGTCCCGGTAAAGAGGGTGGTAGATTCCGAGGCCTACGGAGGCTGGGACGATGGCTACATTCCCGCCGATACCTACTTCCAGTGTCTTGATGGGACCTGGGACCTCGACGGGGACGGACTCTATGCGGAACCGGGGGATATGGAGGACATCATCCCCGACCTATCGGTCTCGCGGGTGGCTATAGACGATCCCGATGTATGGACCCAGAAGGTCTCACAGTTGATCTCCTACGAGAATGACAGAACGGAAACGGACTGGACCTCCACCGCTCTTCTTGTGGCGGCCAACACCCACAACTACGGGGACGGCAGCAGCCATTCCGAATATCTCTGGGATAAATACCTGAATGGAACATATGCCGGAAAGCTTCCGCTATACGAGGACGAGGGAACCCTGACACTGTCCGCCGTTGATGAGGCTCTCGAGACCGGTGTGTCCTTCGTTCAGTTCGTTGATCACGGTGGACCCACGGTGTGGTGCGACGACTACGGGGCCGGGGTCGTCTACAGGGACAGGGATGCAAGGGAGCTCACGAACGGGAACAGACTCCCCGTGATCTCGACCCTTGCCTGCCTGACAAACTGGTTCGACGATACGTCAGGCTGCCAGTACCAGAGATTCTCCGAGGGACTCGGAGAGGCTTTTACGGAAAACGTGAACGGAGGGGGGCTGGGATACATAGGGTCCTCCAGGACATCCGTCGGGATACTGGGGGCGAACAGGTACCTGCCGTACGACAACGGGCTCCAGGAGGACATAGCAAGGCAGATCGGCGGTTTGCAGGAGTTCACCCTGGGATCATTGTTCACGGAGGGCAAGGGACATTATGCGGAGGTCTGGGGTCAGCAGTTCCCCGGGGGCAACAGGGAGGTCGCCATGTGCTGGCTCGAATTCACCCTCCTTGGAGAGCCGGCAGTGGAGATATGGACCGAGGACCATGGCGACATGGAGCTCGAGGTCCACCACGAGGACGATCTCGACCCGCACATCCAGGTAAAGGTCTCGGACGGACAGGGATCACCCCTTCCTGACGCAAATGTCACACTTCAGAACTTCGACAGATGTGTCTTTACCAGGGGCGTCACCAACGAAGAAGGGATCGTGACCTTCGACATCCTGCTCGACTGGTTCTGCGATATCAACCTCACCGTAACCAAACATAACTACAACCAGATCAGGGACTTCATCAGGATCTCTGATATAATCCCGCCCGAAACCACGGTGGTCACCGATCCCCCCGAACCCGACGGAAGGAACGGATGGTTCCTCACCGAACCCACCATCAGGCTTGTCCCGAACGAGAAAGCAGTCGTTCATTACAGGATCGGCCCTGGAGGTTCGAGCTTGCTCAACGGGTCCGGGAATTTTACACTCCCGCCTCTGGGTGAAGGCGTCCACCAGGTCCATTTCTTCTCCGAGGATTCTGCGGGTAACTTCGAGGAGGAGGTCCACACCGAGTTCATGATAGATCTTGCACCCCCTGATCTTACGATCTCCCTGAGCCCGGAGGAACCCGACGGGGACCATGGCTGGTACGGGACGGAGCCACTTGTAACCATATCGACGGCGGGTTCCGATCTTGGCGCTCCCATTGATATATTCTACACCCTGGAAGGACAGCTTCAGGAATACGAAGGGGCATTCTTCGTTCCTGAAGGGCTTCACTCGATACCTGTCTTCGGTGTCGATCGTTCCGGCAGGATATCGAATACCACCTTTATCGACCTGAAGGTGGACACCACGCCCCCCTCCACATTCATAGATGTCTCGAAGGAGGAACCGGATGGCTCGAACGGATGGTATGTGACCAGTCCGTTCATAGAGCTGATATCCAGCGAAAAGGATGCTGTGGTGGAATATCGCTTCTCCTCGAGGGAGAAGTTCGTTCAGTATACCGGTCCGTTCCACATGGAGGACGGAAACCACCTGCTCCAGTACCGTTCGGTGGACATGTCCGGGAACATCGGACCCACGGAGTCACTTCCCTTGAAGGTGGACACAAGAGAACCGACGGTTGCCGTAACCCTTCAACCGAAGGACCCGGACGGAATGGATGGTTTCTATGTAACGACGCCCGTGATCAGGATCAACTGGTATGACAACATCGGGTCCACGCTCCATTTCGAGATGGACGGGTCCGAGATCAGGACCGATCTGACAAGGTTCGAGGTTCCTGACGGAGTTCATGAGATCTCCGTCCATGCCAGGGACGAGGCAGGGAACTCCTGTCCCGTCCAGAGCTTCAGCTTCAAGGTCGACACCAATGCTCCGGACACCATCATCGACGTGAGGGACCCCGGTCCTCTCGGATGGTACACGACAACGCCGTTGATAGAGCTCGGTACAGACATCGATTCGGAGATCGTTTACTGGTGGGAGGGGAGAGGTGAGGTCTCCACCTACCAACGCCCCCTGGACGTTCCCGCAGGCGAAGGGACGTTCACGCTGCACTTTTTCTCAAAGGACCTTGCAGGGAACGAAGGGCCTGAAGGATCAAGGACCTTCAAGGTCGATACGAAGGAACCCATTCTAAGGCTTGAGACCCTCCGGCAGGGAAGGACCTCGTTCCTCATCGATTGCACGGGTTCGACGGACGGCACAGATCTTACCTTCAGGGTACTTGAGGCAGGCTCGGTCCTTGTGGAATGGACGGAGGACGGGAAGATCGAGATAGCACTTCCCGACGGCTCCCACAGGATATCCGTCGAGGCAAGGGACGAGGCAGGGAACACGGTCTCGAGCGAGCTTACCCTTGAAGTGAAGCCCGTGTGGATGCCCTACCTGGTCTACGGGTTGCCGGCAGTGCTCGTGTCCATAGCCATCCTTTCGATATTCATCATCGCCGCACGCAGAAAACATCAATACGAGCAGGAACTGCTACCAGAGGAAACTAATGAACGGTCATATCTGGTGGAAGCCGTCGAGGTCCATGAAAGGTGACGGATCAATTACCTTTTCTCAGGGATCTGACGAACTCGTCTATCCTTTTCACACCTTCTGTCAGGTCCTTTCTTGAGGCTGCATAGGACATCCTCAGGTATCCCTCACCGGCGCTTCCGAAGGCGGATCCCGGGGTCAGGGAAACGTGTGCCTTGTAGAGCAGCATCTCCGCTATGTCCATGGAGGCGAAACCGAGGTTCATCTTGAAGAAGGCGTAGAAAGCGCCCTTCGGGACCTCGCATGTCACGCCCTCTATCTCGTTGAGCATGGGTATGAGCATATCCCTCCTGGCCTTGAACTCGTCCCTCATCTCGTTCACGCATGCCTCTCCTCCTTGAATGGCCGCAAGGGCCCCCATTTGGACAAAGTGGGGGAGGCATGTGAGGGAGTGCTGCTGCAGCTTGTTCACCATCTTGATGGTCTCCTTGTCGGCGACCATCCATCCGATCCGCCATCCGGTCATGGCATAGGATTTCGAGAGGCCTGATATGGTTACCACCCGGTTCCCGATCCTGTCGAACGATCCGATGGAAACGTGCTCTTCATCGTATACCAGGTTCTCATAGACCTCGTCGGAAATTATTTTGAGGTCCTTGTCGACCGCAAGGTCTCCTATCGCTTTCAGGGTCTCCCTGGAGATAATGGAGCCGGTTGGATTTGATGGAGTGTTGAGGATAATTGCCTTCGTCTTGCTGGTAACATGGGAGGCGATGTCCTCGGGGTCCCATATCCAACCGTCGTCGTACCTCATCCTGACAGGTACCGGAATCCCTTTTGCAAGGTTTATCATCGGGCCGTAGGAAACCCATCCCGGGTTTGGAAAGATGACCTGTTCGCCGGGATTGACGAAGGTCTGCATGGCCGCGTAGAGAGCGAACTTCGTCGGCAGCATTATTATGTTGTCTGCATCGGACGGGATACCATTCTTCCTTGTGACGTGCTCTGCCACTGCTTCGCGCAGTTCGGGTATCCCGAGGGATTGGGTGTAATGGGTCAATCCGTCGTCAAGTGCTCTCTTGGCGGCATCGACGATGTGCTGGGGTGTCGTGAAATCCGGCTCGCCCAGCGTGAAAGATAGAACATCGAGGCCCTGGCTCTTCAACCTCTTGACCTTGTTGGCAAGCATCACCGTGCCGGAAGGCTGAACGTTCCGGATCCTCTTGGAGAACATCTCGGCACCGGGGCATTGAACCTCCACTATGTATAAAACAATATCGAGAAGGATGCCGATAATGGAAAATTATTCAGGAAAACCTCCCTAAATGACAATGGGGGAAGAGGCGTGAGCCCCTTCCCCCATCGGCCCAGTTCCGTGTGCACTTCTGACCCTGGGGTCACGACCCGAAGGATCGAACGACCCGTTGGGTCGCGGGGTGATCTCCCGAAGGAGGTCAGAGAGACCGCGGACGATCCTGACAAGTCCCCTTGAGGTGTTAGGAAGTTCCGGGCGAACCCGGATCCTCCATGATCCTCAGGGCGGGGAGTCCTCCCGGGGACCGGGTGGATGTCGTTATGCGGTTATCCCGGGGTTTTCCTTTGACCGATCCCTTGCATCCCGAAGGATGCAGGGGAAGGGGTTCGGGTAAACCCCGCCGTCGGGTCTTTCAAGGTTTTCGATCCTCCGAGGAGGGTCGATCCCCTTGGAAGGGGCCCTTCGATAAGGTCCATCTTCCTATTCGAGTCCCTTCCGGGGAAGGGAAACGAAGGAAGGCCGACGGATCTTAGGAACCGGTCCATGTTGATGAACGTCCGGGGACGTTCGACATGGACGGTGGATCCCAGGTCCCATCCAATCACCCTGGAAGTTCTCCCGAAGGAGATCGACCGGGGTTCCTGGGTGGAGCCTTGGAGTTTGGAATCCTTTCCGGATCCTTTCCCCGAAGGGACAGGTTCCATGAGGGTTCCGGACTCCGCGGGTCCGGTCCGCATGACGGCGCTTGTCTTCCCTTTTGCCGAGGCATTGGGGGAACCTTTACTCCGTTAGATCCCTTTTCAGGGACCTTTTCCCCAAGGCCTTTTCTTTGACGGTCCCGAAGGACAGTTTCGGATCAGGTGTTGGGGATGAGAGCAGAGGCCAGATCATCTGCTCGTCGGAAGAAGATGTAAGAACCGAGGTTCGAACACCCCTAACCGAACAGTCTCAAATCCAAAAACCTCTCCCGGAGGAGATGTTTTTGGATCCCCTTTTGTGCACCGGAGGTCACATTCCGATCCGGACAACGTGGACCGTTGGGATGCGACTTTTACCGGGCAAAAAACCCATATGCATCCCCGATATATAATAATTTTCATGCCTTTCCATTGGAAATTGTAACATTTTTACAGGTTTACAAAGAGTATTTTCTTTATATGGGACTTAGTAGTTTTGGAATGTTTCTATTTCTAAAAAATAACTTAT